>JAUXJK010000003.1 GCA_030624785.1 Actinomycetes bacterium | reverse complement strand
TCCGATGGCCCTCGGTCTGGCCCGCCTGGCAGCTGGCAAAGGAACGCCCGTGGTGCTCGGCATTCGTCAGGACTACCCGAGCTATATCCGCCACCGGCTCCCAAACCGCCTCTGGAGCTGGGCGATTCCGGTCGCCTCAGGGCTCGAATGGACGTTCCGTCGTATGGCGCGCCGACATCCGAGCGTCGCCCTCGGGCACGAGATCGCCGAGGCGTATGCGCCAGGGGCGCCCGTTCTCGAGACCGGCTTTCCACTGATCTCGCACGACGACCTAGCCGACCTGGATCACTCGCTGGCGCGGTCGTGGAACGGCGAGCTTCAGGCCCTCACCGTGGGACGGATCGATGCCGAGAAGAACCCCCTGCTACTCGCCGACATCGCCAAGGGGCTTCGAGAGCGCTCGCCACATTGGAAGCTCGACGTCATCGGCGACGGTGCGCTCCTCGAATCGCTCACCGAGCGCGTCGGAGCAGCGGGCCTGACTGGGTCGGTCAGGCTCCGTGGCTACGTGGCCAACGGCCCTGAGCTGTGGGAGGCTTACCAGACATCCCAGGTCTTCCTTCACGTATCGCTGACCGAGGGTCTGCCGCAGGTGCTCGCAGAAGCTCAGGCAGCCGGAACCCCGATCGTTGCCACGGCGGTGGGCGGCGTGCCTGGCGCCATCGAACACGAACGCACCGGTCTGCTTATTCCTCCTGACGACGCGCGTGCTGCCGTCGACGCGCTAGAGCGTCTCCGCAATGATCACGAGCTTCGAGCCGCATTGATTACCGAAGGCCTGAGGCGCGCACGAGCCGAGACGATGGAGGCGCAACTCGACCGCGTCGCCATGTTTCTTCGTGCCGCGCTCGAAGCTTCTGCCTAGACGCCGAGAACGCGTTTCTACGCGCGCGTCTCAGCCGCGGCGTGCAACCGAAGTATCCGTATGCCCACGACGGTCGTTGCGCTCGCGAGCGCGACGAGCAGCCAGAGGTAGCGCTCGAACGCAAGGGTGAGAAACACCCCTGTGATCAGGTAGGTCACGAGAGCGAGCAGGAAACCGCCCGCGTAGTTAGCGATCTCAGGATCGATCCTCGCCGCTCTTCGCTGAAGACGTGCAAGACGCGACATGGCTGTCCAGAGAATCGCCAGGAACAGCACCAGGCCGATCAACCCTAGGTCAGCCGCGATGCCAACAAGAAGGTTGTGAGCCTCTCTCTGAGGGATGTCGCCACGCGTTGCGCCGAAACGCACCCGCGTATGTATCCCAGTTCCTATCCGACGCGCGTACTCCTGATAGTGAAGCGGGAAGTTCTGCGGCCCCAGTCCGATCAATGCGTTCTCCGAAAAGGCCAGCGCGGCCGCACGCGTTTCGGTCCAGCGGGCCCTGATCGACTGATCCGCATCGGGATCGCCGCCCTCGACGCTCGTGGCGCTCCCAACGTCGGAGATCGATGTGACGCGTTCTCGGAGATCGGGAATCGCCGCAACGATGACGGCAGCGCACAACAGCGCGGTCAGCGCGTAGCGCAGGTTGACGTAGCGGTAAACGACCAGGAGCACCAGAACGGCTACGAGCGCCAAGACAGCGCCACGCGAGTACGTCAGTGCGATCGCGACCAGAATCAGCAGGGCGGAGGCACCCGCGAACAATCTCAGGCTCGGCGACTTCTCGGCCTTGATCCGAAGAATCGCCAGTGGAAGAAGCGCTGCCATGATCTGGGCGTAGTAGTTTGGATCGCCCAGTGGGCCAGCAAGGCGCGGTGTGTCAGTCAGGCCACGAAAGAAGTCGGCGCCAACGAGCGCGAAACCGCCATATGGCTGGGAGTACGTGCCCGTCACAGCCTGGACAACCGAGAACGTCGCCAAGATCGCGCCAACGGAGATCAACGTCCAGATCGCGATCCGGATCGACTCCTTGGTGCGAATTACATTGACGACGAGGACATACGTAATGACCCCCTCGAGCGCCAACGTCAAGACGGATTCAAACGCCGCGGACTGGTCGAGTGCGTTCACCGACGACGCCACGGCGGCGCCCATGAGGAGTAGGAGAAGAGCCAGATTGCGATCGAAGACGATTGACTCGCCGCGCCACAGGTAATACGCCATCGGAAGAACGAGCAGGAACGGAATGACCGCTCCAACCGCCTGTGGGACGCCTTGCGAGTTGATTGCAACCGCCGGGACGCTCGCGTACACGAGGAACAGCGTCAGCGGCGTGGCGAGCTCGGGTCGCAGCAGTACGGCGATCGCCACCGCCGCTCCGGCGACGGCCACGACGGCAAACAGGGGCTTCAAGACTGCGAGAGCGCCGAGTCCAAGCGAGAACACGAGTACGCTCAACAGAAGCGTCCCGGTCGCGATGGGGCTTCGTGACCGGCCCGGGCCAGGCGGAAGCGTGACATCTCCGACTCCTTCAGACAACAGCGTGGGTCCGTCCGTAGAGCTCAAGCCAACCCACCATCACAGCCGATGTGATTCACATGTGCGAGCTGCGCGTGTCCACCCGACTGCCCCTGCGTCCGTGAGCGCATCGTGACGACAGCGAGCCGAGTCACGGCCACGCACGTAGACGCTTCCCTCGCTCTTCCACAAGAAGCGGCAGCATGATCGCGCTTCTGGCCGTCTCTCTCGGCGTCCTCATTTACACGTTCGTTGGATATCCCCTCGCGGCCGCGACGCTCGCACGGGTGCGGCCCCTGAAGCTCCGTAGCGTGCCCGGTTTCACGCCGGAGCTGAGCATCGTCGTCGTCGCCTACAACGAGGAGGCAGAGATCGCGGCGCGCGTTGCGAACCTTCGTGAACTGGACTATCCGACCGAGAAGCTCGAGATCCTTGTCGTAACGGACGGATCGGACGACTCGACACCCGACCGAGCTCGAGCGAGCGGGGCGAACGTTCTCCACCAGCCGGAACGTGCCGGCAAGATGGCCGCCATGAACCGTGGAGCTCACGTCGCCGAGGGCGAGATCTTGCTGTTCTCGGACGCCAACAACAGGTACGGGCCGGAGGCGGCCAGGGCAATCGTTGAGCCGTTCGCTGATGCAGCCGTAGGCGTGGTCACCGGGCGCAAGGTGATCGACGACGGCAGCGGTCGGCCACTTGATCAAGCCGAGAGTGCTTACTGGCGTTATGAGGCAAAGATTCGCGAATGGGAGAGCACGACCGGGTCGACCACCGGCGTCAATGGCGAGATCATTGCCTTCCGACGCGACGCGTTCCCGACACCTCCCGAAGGCACCATGAACGAAGACTTCGTTCAGGCGATGATGGCCGCGATCGCGGGCTGGCGCGTCATCTACGCCCCGCAGGCGGTCTCCATCGAACAAGCTTCGGCGACCGCCGGCGACGAGTTGACTCGCCGCTCGAGACTTGTCACCGGGCGAGCACAAGCGCTCGCCCAACTCCTCCCCGAAATGGTGGTCAAACGTCCAGGCCTCGCGGTCAAGCTCATCTCCCACAAGGGACTTCGACCGCTCGTGCCACTCTGGATGATCAGCGCATTCGCAGCCAACGTTGTGCTCTCGTTCGATCACCTGTGGGCCCAGGCGCTGCTGGCCGCTCAGATCGCGTTCTACTCCCTCGCGGTGATCGGTTGGGTCGCCGACCGGGCAGGCAAGCGCAACCGCTTCCTGTTCCTCCCCTACTACTTTTGCCGCGCCAATCTCGCGACGCTCGGCGGCATCTGGAACTTCGTTACCGGCCGCCACGACGCGGTCTGGCAACGCGTTCGCCGCGGGTAGACTTTCAAGCACGACTCCTCGCGATGCTCGCGGAACGCCAGCCGAGCCGGCGAGGCGGCTACGCGCGGTCGCCCGACTCACGCGATTGCAGCGACTCCACCACAGGTCGAGTTGGGATCGGCTCCGGAACAATCGCGCCGGTCGGAACGACCTCAATCGGATCGTGCACGGGCTCACCGGTTGGATCTTCCGGGCTCCGCAGTGACTCACGAAACAGCGCCAAGAGTCCTGCACCGATCAACCCGGCGAGGAACGCAAGCGCAGTGATCAGGACCACCTGCGGGGCAACCTGCTCCGTAGGGATCTCTGGCGGATCGACGATGGACAGCTGGCCTGCCAACGGCGACCCAAAGACCCGAACTGCAGCCGTACGAATCTGTGCTTGTTGGCGGTTGTTGAGCTGACCTATCTCGTCTTGGCGCATCAGCTCGTCGACTGCCTCGGTCGACTCGGAAGCGACTTCTTCGCTTAGCTGAATGAGCTCATTCGCGAGTGTCTCGGCGAACAGAGCCGTGCGCGCCGGGACAGAGTCCTGTACCCGAATTGTGACAATGCGACTCACTTCGTTGGACGAGGATCGAACTGCTTCACGCAGATCCTCTGTCGGCGTACTCAACCCAAGCCTGCTCGCGGTGCGCTCGAGCAGCGGCCCGCTGACTGCCAGCTCTGAGTACGTTCGCGCAAGCGCGCCCGATGCCCGAACCGTTCCCTCATCCGCGTTGATCGGCCCGGTCACGAGACCAACTTCAGCCTCGTACGTGGGATCGATCCGCGAACCGACGGCGTACGCAACGATTCCCGCGACCACGCCTCCGATCAGGAGGAGCCACCACCAGCGCCGCAGCAGCGGAATAAAGCCCTGGATCTCCATAGTTAGTGCCTCCGCGACGTCATGTCGCAGGTGGTCTGAAACCTTCCCCCTACCGCATCGTTCTCGCCCCTTGCGCGAGCACTCAGTGTAGAACGTTCTTCGCCGCGTGGTGCCGGTACTCGATCCACCTAGCCGACCAGTTCCTCGACGCTGGGTGCGCCGCCGATCCAGTCGAGCTGTGCCTGCAAGCCTTCGTCGATGCCCACCGTTGGCTGCCAGCCAAGATCGCGGCGCGCTCGCGTCGTGTCAGCGGATGTCCGCTGAGCGTCTCCTTTGGCCATCGGCGCCGCCTTGATGGCCAGGCGCATCCCACTCGCGCTCTGGAGTAGCTCGATCACACGGTTCAGACTCACCTCTGTTCCCCCACCAATGTTGTAGACAGCCCCTGTCGGCGCATGCTCCATCGCCAGCATTGTCGCCTGAACGGCATCGTGAACGTAGGTCACATCGCGTGACTGATCGCCGGTTCCAAACAAAGTGAAAGTCGAACCCGTCACGAGTGCCTTGGCGATGCGCGTGAACGCCATGTCGGGGCGCTGCCGCGGGCCATAGACCGTGAAGTAGCGCATGGCTACGGCGTCCAGCTGAAGCGCGTCGCGATAGGCGAGCCCAAGCTGTTCGCAGGTCAGCTTTGTCACACCGTAGGGCGATAGAGGTCGCGGTGCCGTTTCCTCGGGCGTAGGATATGCCGCCGCGTTGCCGGAGATCGATGACGACGACGCCCACACCACGCGGATCTGCTCACGACTCGCGAGCTCAAAGATTCGCTGTGTTGCAAGAACGTTGTCACGGACGTAGGGATCAAACTCGTGCCCCCAGCTCGCTCGAACTCCAGGTTGAGCTGCGAGATGAAAGATGCCGGACGCACCAGAGATCGCCGCATCGGCCGAGTCTGAAGCGAGGTCGAGCTCGAACATCTCGAATCCAGAGCGAGTGCGAAGCGGGCCAACGTTGTGCTCCTTGAGGCAACGGTCGTAGTAAGGCGTGAAGCTGTCGATACCCACAACGGAATCGCCACGATCGAGCAGCTGCTCGCTGAGGTGCGAGCCGATGAACCCGGCGCATCCAGTGACAACGTACGTCGCCATCAGCGACCCGCGATCTGGGGGGCCTGCATGCAGACGCTCTTGAAGGATGGGGTGAGATCGGTCATGGTCGGTGCCGCAAGAACCGTTGGTGCGAGGTGCTGTCCTCAGAAGTCTGACGCACTTTCCCGAAAAGCGGTACTCAATACCCCCGAACGGGGTACTTGGGCACTAACCGGGCGTGTCGCGAGTTGGCGCCGAACGAGACCGCTTTGCGGTCAGGCTGGCGCGCTGTCGCCTGCAAGCGACGGCGTGACAGAAGCACTCGAACCTTCTGTGCGGCCACCGGCGGCGCCCCCTGAGACGAGGGTCGGAGGCCCTCGCTCGGGGTACGGAATATCCACAATGTCGAAATCGCGCGGTATGACCGTCTCGGCAAAAACCTCACGAGCCTCGCGCGCGAGTACCGAACCCCCGTAGCGCGACGAGACGTGGACAAGAACCAGCAACCCCGCCCCGGCGAAGCGTGCGATCTCGGCCGCTTCGCGCGCGGTCGAATGCCCTGTAGCGAGCGCACGGTCCGCCTCGCTGTCACCGAAGGTGCCGTCATGCACGAGCACTTGGGCCTCGTAGGCGGCCTCGACGACGCTACGCACGGGTCGGGTATCGCCGGTGATGACGACGCTTCGACCCGCGCGTTCCTCGCCAAGAACATCGGCGGGCTCAACGGTACGCCCGTCTTCGAGCTGGACAGGTTTGCCTCCCTGCAATGCGCCCCAGGCGGGCCCTTCAGGAATGCGCAGGTCTCGGGCAGCAGAGACATCGAATCGCCCTGGGCGAGCCTCTTCAACGAATGCGTAACCAACCGCCTTCACCCCATGATCCACGCCAACTGCGTCGATCCGGAAGCCGTTCCGTTGGAGCACGTCGCCGGGTTCGAGCTCCACGAGCGTCAGCTGGTAGCTCATGTGACCAATGACACGTCGCAGCGAGTGAAACAGATCCTTTAGGCCGGTCGGACCGTAGATCGTGAGTGGCGCGTCGCGCCCCCGCAACCCGAAGGTCTTTAGAAGGCCGGGAAGACCGAGAAAGTGGTCGCCGTGATAGTGCGTGAGCAGAATCTCAGGCACGTCGACAAGCCCGACCGATGACCGTAGAAGCTGGCGCTGCGTTCCTTCACCGCAGTCGACCAAGAACCGGTCACCGCCGCGACGTACGAGAATCGACGGCGTTCCACGTCGCGCTGTTGGTACCGAACCCGATGTCCCGACGAAAACGACATCAAACTCCACGCGGCGATTCTATTCAGCCAGACGGGAGATCGATGACTTCACCCGCCACGATCGAGCGCTTGCCGAGCTCATTGTCCTTGCGGATACGCCAAACCGCCTTCCGGGGATCACCGTCGTAGCGCGTCTCGGCGATCGACCAAAGCGTATCGCCGGCACGCACGACGTAAGGCTCGGTTGGGCCGGCGGTGCCGCCGGGCTTAGCTAGGCCCAGGCCGAGAACGACAGCGACAACCAGCGTGCCGAGGAGTTTCCACCTTGCGCTCGATGTTTCGAACATATGTTCGGTACGTTAGCGAACACCTGTTCGGTCGTCAAGTCTTTCCGGACGGGTCGAACCAACCGTCCACGAAACGCCCATCCCGTTGCACCTCGGTTCCGTCCACGTGCACGATCCCGCCCATTCGCAGGTCACACACGAGGTCCCAGTGGAGCGCAGATCTGTTCGAACCTCCACATTCGGGATAGGCGGAACCGAGTGCGAGATGGATGGTTCCTGCGATCTTTTCGTCGAACAGCGACTCGCCCGTAAAGCGCTGGACGCGCTCGTTGAGCCCAAACGCAAGCTCGCCCGCTCGGCGCGCTCCGTCATCTGTTTCGAGCAGAGCGTCGAGGTCAGACTGACCCCGTTCGGCGCGTCCGCGTACCACGGTTCCGGCCGCGAACGTCAACTCGACGCCCTCGACTCGACGTCCCTCGATGATCGTGGCGTGGGGGAAGAATATCGCGCCCTCGATGGTTTCTTCGACCGGCGCCGTGTACACCTCGCCATCCGGGAAGTTTTGGGTTCCGTCAGCAGCCACCCATGTGCGTCCGGCCACGCCGACGCTGAGATCCGTCCTGTCAGCCTGGATACGCACGTTCGATGTCCCGGTCAACCGCTCGACGAGGGATGCCGCGCGAGCGCCGAAGTCGCGCCACGCAGCGACCGGATCATCTGCGTCGAGAAAGCCTGCCTGCACCACGAGCTCCGAGTAGTCGCGCAACGACATGCTCGCTTCCTGAGCGAGTGCGTGCGTTGGTACGGCCGACACCACAGAGCGCAGCTGGCCCCGATGCTCGCGGGCCTCGAGTAGCTCGTTGATCGAGCGGTGAGCTCGCCTTCGCGCAGCGCTCGCCTCTGGGTCGATGCCCGTCAGAGCGCGGGTGTTGCTCGGGGCGACTAGCGAGACGTAGCAGTCAGCCTGCTCGAGCAGCCCTCGTCTCACGGGATTGATCCACTCCAGCTGGTCCGCGCTACCTGAGCGAAGCAACGACTCTGCAAGCTCGTCGGGTTGCAGACGCACAGCAGAATGGCCACCCGCGGCGAGTATGCGTTCCTGAAGTGCGAGCGCGAACGCAGAGGCGCCAACGGGCCCGGCCACGACCACGAGTTCTCCCTCTTTTACGCCAAGCGAATAGTCGACGAGCACCTCGGCCATGCGATGGAGCCTTCTATCCATCACGCGGATACCGGGTCGTTCAGGAAGTGCCCTGCCTTCCAGATGAGCTCACCATCAGCGTAGACCTCGCCGTCCTCGCGAAGGTCGCAGATCATGTCCCAGTGGATCGGGGCCGAGTTGACCCCGCCCGTCATCGGAAAGCTCGCGCCCAACGCAAGATGCATCGTCCCGCCGATCTTCTCGTCGAACAGGATGTTCTGAGTGAACCGATCGATCTCATAGTTCAGACCGAAGGCAACCTCGCCGAGGACGTCCGCTCTTTCCATCTCGAGGACGCTTGCCAGATAGTCGGAACCTCGCGCGGCCTCCGCCTTCACGACGCGCCCCTCCGCGAACCGCAACCGCACGTCTTCGACCTCGCGACCCTGGAAGACGGCCGGGAACGTGTAGCGGATCTCGCCCGACGTCTTGTCTTCAAGAGGGCTTGTGAACACCTCGCCGTCGGGCATGTTCAAGCGGCCGTCAGCGGCGACCCACGTGCGACCTTCAACAACGACCAGGAGATCCGTATCGGGGCCAAGGATTCGCAACTCGGCGACGTTTCCAAGTTCCTCTGCCCGCGCCTGAAGTGCGCTCGCCGTGCTTCGCCAATGGCTCGCCGGATCACCGTCACCCAGAACGTGGCACGCTCCGTAGACGAACTCCTCGTATGCGCGCAGCGACATTCCCGCGTCCTGGGCATGAGCATTGGTGGGGAACAACGTGCCACACCACCGCATCTCGCCCGAGAAGATCCGCTCGGTTCTCCGCTTGGAGAGCTCCTGCCGGGCGTCGAGCATCAGTTTCTGTCGAGCCGGGTCAACGCCGCTCAGAGCTCGCGTGTTGACATCGGACCAGATCGTGAAGAGAGCGTCGAGGTCTTCGATCTCCTGAGCTGCCACGGGCGGGACGTACGCCACCTGCGCGTCTGACCCTCCGCGCAGTAGAAGTTCGATGGCCCCCTCCACGCCCACGCTGGCGTATACATGGGCCCCGCTCGCGATGGCGGCGTCGTAGAAAGGCACGAGCAAGGGCAGTGACTCTTCGGCCCCGTCGACGCGAACGATGTCTCCGGTCCCCAACCCCAGCGAGTAGTCCACTACAAGGGCAGCGAGCCGTTCAGCGCGAGCGTCGATCACTGCGAGGTACCGCTCTACGCCTTGCGTGTTTCGATGGCCGTGCCAACCGCTTCGACAAGACGATCGCTCCCGAACCTGAATGGATCGCCGGCGACGAGTCCCGTCTCTGCCTCTGCCTCCTCGATCGCCACCCGTGCCGCCTGCTCGTCGAGCCTCGACGTGTTGAGGGCGATCGCGGCAACCGTGGCTGGGCGCGCCGGCAATGCTGCGCGCTCATAAATCTCGACCAACTCGCTGAGGGGCGGGATCGTATGGACCGGCCAGCCATCTATGCGCAGATCGCCCGCGCGATGGCACAGGACAAGGTGATGTGGCATGGAGCCGTGGTACAGGCCCAGTGTTACGCCTGAATACAGAGGATGGATGAGCGACCCTTGCCCTTCTATCCAGAGCAAGTCCCCCTGGGAGGCACCCTCGAGGACGAGGCGCTCGGATGCACCGGCAATGTAGTCGGCCACGACGGCGTCAACGGCGATTCCCCAACCTGCAATCGCGATGCCGGTCTGACCAGTTGGCACGAAGACCGAGGCCCGACCCTGATTCTGCGCCGTGCGATGAAGCTCGAGCGCGATCGTCATCTTGCCAATCGCGCAGTCCGACCCAACCGTCAGCACGACGTCGGCAGCGTGCTCGAGATTTGCGCCTGTGGGAACACTCAGGTCGTCAGGTGGCCGGCGAAGATCGCGCAGCTCGACCGACCTCGCGTTCGCACGGGCGGAAAGCTCAGGGTCGTCCGCCATAAACTCGTGCATGCCCGCCTCGACGTCGCGGCCCGCTTCGATCGCCTCGAGTACCTGAACTCGAAACTCGGACGGCAGCTTTCCGCCGGTTGGCGCCACTCCGATGAGCGCAGTGTCGGGACCATGGACAAGCGCGGCTGCGATCGTCGCGCTCACGGGTATCCCCTGGAAGTCTGTCCCGTCAAACGTCGAGTCGACGATCGTAACGACCTCGTTCTGCCCGTAGTTCACGACACCCCGCGTCGTCTTTCCGTGGTGAGGATCGGCCAGATAGCCCTCGGCGAGGATCAGAAGCTTTGACACGTCTATGCCGCTCTTGCCGTAACGCCAAGGCCGACTGCCTCTGACGGTGTCTGCACGCCATCGGCAAACTCGACTCCGCTCCATGGGTCGTCTGCGAGCAGGAGATTGCCGTCTAGATCAACGTAGTCGCAGAGTGGAGCAACCTGACAACCAGCCGCGATCCCGAGCCCAGTCTCGATCATGCAACCGAGCATGACGCCCAGCCCAAGCGCACGCGCAGCATGCGCCATGCGCACTGCTTCGCGGATGCCACCGCTCTTCGTGAGCTTCAGGTTTACGCCGTGTGCTCGTCGCGCGCACGATGCGATGTCTGAGAGCGTGTGGCAGTCCTCGTCGAGATAGATCGGTAACGGCGACGCCTCTCGAAGCTTTGCCCCTCCTTCATCGCCCGCTGGCAGTGGCTGCTCGACGTACTGCACGTTCAACTCCGCGAGTGCAACCACAGAGTCGAGCGCTTCGTCAAGTGTCCAGTACTCGTTGATATCGACCATCAGCGGGCGATCAGTCACAGCGCGCACCGCCCGAACACGATCGATATCGAGGCCGTCTCGGCCACCGAGCTTGAGTTTTAATCGCTGGAACTGCGGTGCGGCCTCCGCTGCCCGCTGCGCCATGTCGTCGGGATCACCCAACCAAACCGTCCAGGATGTCGGCGGGCCCATACGATCATGGCCGAGCAACTTCCAAACCGGGACTCCGGCAAGCTTTCCGCAGAGATCGTGTAGAGCTGCGTCGAGCGCGGACTTTGCCGCCATCTCGCCCGCAACAGATGAAAGCCGACGCGATATCGCGTCTAGGGCGAACGGATCACTACCAAGGAGGGGCTCGGCCTCGGCGAGAAACGCGCTGGCCGACTCGATGCTCTCGTGATAGCGAGCTTGCGGCGCAGCTTCGCCATAGCCAACCACGCCGTTCGATTCGATCGCAACCTCAAGCAACTGCGCGTGCTCCGTGGTGCTACGCGATATTCGGAACGGCGACGCGAGGGCAACCGTGATCTCCCGATGGCTCAGCTCCACGCGAACAGGGTATCCGGGCCTGGGTCAGCCGTCGGGCTAAACTGACCACGTTGCGCCCGTAGCTCAGGGGATAGAGCGTGTGCCTCCGGAGCACAAGGTCGCAGGTTCGAATCCTGCCGGGCGCGCTACGCTTGAGTCTGGTGCTAGCAGTGCCGAAACGACAGGAGTAGAGTTCTCCCGCAGCATGCGAATGGACGACCAACTGAGTAGTTATGGCCAGGCCAACCCTCACCCGGATCCGACGGGCCCGTTCGCAAACGGCGCACGAAGCTAGGCCTGAGCCTGCTCCCCCGATAGCGGAGCTTCACTCCGACGGGATGACGTGGATCCACGTCGAGAGCCCGGGCACCCTTGAGGCGACGGCACTCGCGGAGCGTTTTGGCTTCCACGAGCTCGACATCGAGGACGTCCTTTCGAAGCGCCAGCGTCCAAAGATCGACGAGTACCCCGAGTATCTCTTCAGCGTGCTGCACTTCCCGAAATACGACAAGCAGGTCCAGCGCCTGAACGCCGCCGAGCTCGACCTCTTTCTCGGACCCGACTTCCTGATTACGTTGCCGAACGTCGAGCTGCTGCCGGTCTCTCGGCTGTTCGCACGCTGCCAGAACGACGACGAGTTTCGTGAGAACCTGTTCTCCAAAGGGTCAGGTCACGTTCTCTACCGCGTGCTCGATGAGCTGTTCGACTACTGCTTCCCGATCCTCGACAAGATCGGCTTCAAGCTCGACGCGATCGAAGATGAGATGTTCGAAGGCCGTAGCGAAGAGATCGTGCGAGACATCTCGAATGCAAAACAGGAAGTGATCGCCTACCGGAAGATCATCAAGCCGGAACGTTCGACCGTTCGCCTGCTCGACCGCTACACGCAACGATTCCTCCCGGAAGATCTCGACGTCTATTTCGACGACATCGTTGACACAACCGAGCGCGTCTGGGACCTCCTCGATAACTACAAGGAGGTCGTCGAAGCGCTCGAATCAACGAACGAGTCGGTCATCTCGCACAAGCAGAACGACGTGCTCCGCATGCTCACGCTGATCGCCACGATCATGCTCCCCCTCACGCTCGTTACCGGCCTCTTCGGGATGAACGTTCTCTTTCCGGGAGAGGGAAGCGGGACTGCCTTCTGGGTCGTGATCGGCCTCATGGGTGCCGTGTTCGCCGGATCTCTGGGATTTTTCCGCTGGAAACGCTGGCTGTAGGCGACGATGGATCAGCTTTGGGCACCATGGCGACTCGAGTACATCGAGTCGGCCGACAACGATCACGCATGCGTGTTCTGCGAAGCCGCGAGCGACCTGCCGCCGGCTGCTGAATCGCTGCTGCTACACCGAGCGTCGTCGTCAGTAGTGATGCTCAACAAATTTCCCTACGCGCCCGGCCACCTACTTGTTGCGCCCCGCCGACACTGCGGTACCTTCGGTGAGTTGAGCCACGACGAAGCCGCGGAGATTCACGCGCTCGCCGCCCGTGGTATCGATGCGCTGACAGCCATTTCCGAGCCACATGGATTCAACATCGGCTGGAATCTTGGGCGTACCGCGGGTGCGGGAATCGTTGGTCACGTCCACATGCACGTGGTTCCGAGGTGGACTGGCGACACGAACTTCATGCCCCTCCTCGCAGAGACGCGCGTCATGCCCGAGCACCTGTCGCAGACTCGAACGAAGCTGCTCGAAGCCTGGGGCGACACCTAGGATGAACCAGCGATGACATTGGATCCAGCAGTCTTCAAGGCCTATGACGTCCGCGGGATCTACCCGACCGCAATTGACGAGGCTGGCGCCTATGCGGTCGGCCGGGCATTCGTCGAGGAGTTCGAGCCCCGCAGAATCGCCGTGGGCCGCGACATGCGAACGCATGCTCCAGAAATGGCAGCGGCCGTCGTGAATGGAGCACGAGACGGGGGCGCACACGTCGTCGACATTGGGATGGTCGGAACCGAGATGCTCTATTTCGCGGTCGGCTCACTCGAACTGGATGGCGGGATCACCGTCACGGCATCGCACAACCCCAAGGAGTACTCGGGCATGAAGATCGTGCGGCGCGGCGCTCTCCCGGTGGGCGGTGACACGGGTCTCAGCGCGATGCGAGAACGAGCCGAAGCTGGCTTTGGGCCTGTGGCTGAACGTGGCGATCTGAAAGAGCTCGATATCTATCCGGACTGGACAAGACACGCGCTCTCCTTCATCGATACGTCTGCGATAAAGCCATTGCGAGTTGTCCTGGACGCCGCGAATGGCATGGGCGGACGGATGATGTCTGCGCTGCTCGGGCATCTGCCTCTTGATGCGATCGAGTGCTATTTCGAGCCGGACGGATCGTTTCCAAACCACGAACCCAACCCCCTGCTCCCCGAGAACCGCGAGTTCATTGTCGACAAGGTCAGGAGCGAACAGGCCGACCTCGGCATCGCGTTCGACGGTGACGCGGATCGCTGCTTCTTCGTCGATGAAACCGGCGAGTTCATCCCGGGCGATTTCGTGACGGCACTGCTTGCGGCGTCGGTGCTTGAGCGGGAGCCGGGCGCCACGATCATCTACGACGTGCGTGCGAGCTGGGCCGTGCCCGACACCGTCGAAGCAGCGGGCGGTACGGCGCTTATCAACCGCGTGGGTCACGCCTTCATCAAGCAACGCATGCGCGAAGCCGACTCCGCATTCGCAGGCGAAGTCTCGGGCCACTACTACTTTCGCGACTTCTACCAGGCCGACGCTGGATCGGTTCCGGCGCTTCTCATGTTGGAGCTTGTTTCGATGCGCTCGCAGCCCGTATCCGAGATACTCGCCCCGTTTCGGGAGAAGTACTTCCTGACCGGGGAGATCAACACCCGGGTCGATGACGTGGCGTTGAAACTGCAACAGGTCAAGGAGCAGTTCGGAGCCGGTCAGGAGATCTCGCACCTTGACGGAGTCTCGATCACAGCTGCCGACTGGCATCTCAACGTCCGACCTTCGAATACCGAGCCTCTCCTTCGGCTAAATCTCGAAGCTCGAAGCGCCGCGCTCATGGAGAGCATGCGCGACGAGGTATTGGCGCTACTCGAGGCTTGAGCTTCTATGAACCACCACGCGAGCGTCGAGTAAGGATATGAGCGCCATCGAACTCGGGAAGCCCACGACGCGTCGCGCACCATTCAAGTTCTCAGCGTTCACGCGCGTGGGGTTCTCCGACACGGATGCCCAGGGCATCGTCTACTACGGGCGCTATCTCCCGTACTTCGATCTTGCCCGCGTCGAGTACCTGAGGCATCTGGGCCTGCTCGATCCCGACCTCGGCCCTCGCCAGTTCGTGATGCGTGCGAGCTCCGTCGAGTACCACGCGCCCGCCGGCTTCGACGAGATGCTCGAGATCTTTGTCCGGATCAGCCGGATCGGAAAGACAAGTCTCACCTGGGCACTCCGCGCTCACCGCGTCGGGGACGACAACGTGCGAGGCGACGATGTCGGGGGCGACGAGCTGATGTGCACCGCCGATCAAACGCTCGTTCTCGTGGAGCTGGCCGAGCGGAGACCGGCGGCGATCCCGGAGTCGTTCCGCACGATCGTCAGAAACTTCGAAGCCCCTGACCTCGCCGAATGAAACTCGAGCCCCGCACCGATGGAGAACGGCTTCGCCAGGAGCTGGATGAACTAATCGGTAGCGAACCAGAGGCCGACCGCGTATTGCGCGCGACTACGGCGATCCTTGCGCAGGCTCTCTCGAGCGTTCGGTGGATTGGCATCTATGTCACGGAGGATGGCGAGCTCGAGCTTGGGCCGGCATCCGGATCGAAAGACGGGGCACCGGAACCTGCGCCCAGTCTTGACCAGCCGCGATCTCAGCTGGTCTCGCACGATCTGAGCGAACTCGCCGTGCCGGTCACGTATGACGGAACGGTAGTTGGGCTCATCGTCGCCCGCACCGAGACGGCCGGCGATGAGCAACAGGGGATCCTCGATCTGCTGGAGATGGTCGCGGAGCGCATCTCGAGTCACTGCCTGGTCGGTTGGGACACCGGCGGAGTCGAGTGGGAGAACGTCTCCTAGACGCGTGCCGCGCCGCGGATTAGCTCCGCGAGAACAGTCATCGAGCTCGCGGGAACGGTGGCGCCCGTGACCAGCGCTCCGAGTTCTCCAGCGTGGCGAATCGCGTGCTCTCGCTCGTTTGCAACAGCGGAGCGGGCAATGAAAAAAGCGGCTCGAGCCTCTATTGCCCACTCGCATACTCCCGAAAGACCAGTGCGCGGAACCGAAATGTTGGCCGGCAGTCGAGGCCGGTTGACGAGCGACTCCGCGAGCGATCCCGCTGCGCGTTCGACTACAGGTGCCTCTTCGCCCGCTGCTGACATCTGCGCGCGCCGGGCCTGCAGTTTCGTCTCGGCGCCGGTGAGACGAGACTCTGCCCCACTCACCGAGTCGCGCTCGATGACAAGCTGATGTTCCGCGGCTCGGTGGCGCTCTGGATCGTCGGCACCTCTGGTGCCGTGCTCTTCCGCTTCGGCCCGTTGAAGTCGGAGGCGCACCGCCTCAAGCTCTGAGCTTGCCTGGGCGAGCTCAGCCTGGCACTCTTCGATCTCAACTGGACCAACCCTGAGCTCGCGCAGAGCCGACTCAGCACGTGCGCGAAGCGCAGCGACCTGCGCAATCAACTCATCGAGCTCGCCCAGAGCTTCGGCCGCAGCCTGATCGCGGACGACAAGCTCGTCGAGGTAGGCGAGCTGCGCGGCACTCACGACGGTGTTACGCGATACGCGTCAAAAACCGACTCGAGGTTGCGAAGAGAGTTCAAGAGAGACCGGAGTTCGGCGACATCCCCCACCTCGACCGTGTACCAGTTCTTCGCCATCTGGTCCTCGACGTGCCCGCCGTACTCAACGATATTCCCGCCGTGCTCGGCGAATGTTCGAGCGATATCTTCAAGAAGGCGCGCCCGATCCCATGACTCCACCGCGACCTGAACCCGGAAGCTATGGGTACCGCTCCCGTCCCAGGACACGTTGGTGAATCGGTCGCTGTTCTTCCGAAGGGCCTTCACATTCGGACAGTCCTCTCGATGGATCGTGATCCCCTTGCCGAGAGAGATGTAGCCGACAATTCCATCGCCAGGCACAGGCGTGCAGCACTTGGCCATGCGCACAAGCACGTCTTCGACGCCTTGAATTCGAACACCGACCGTCTGTGAGGGGAGTGCGGCGCTTTTTGACTTGCGTGGAAGTTGCTCCTCGACCGCGACCTCGTCGGTTTTGAGTCGCTCGATCAGCTTGTCGACAACGTCCGACACCTGCAGTTTTTGTGAGCCGATCGCAAGATAGAAGTCCTCGGCCTTCTTGAAGTTCATCTCGCGAATCACGCCCGCTAGCAGAGCCGACCCGACGACCTTCTTGTACGGCACGCTGTGTTGCTTGAGAGTGCGCTCGAACGACTCGCGGCCCCGCTGCGCGGTGTCCTCACGGGTTTCTCGTTTAAACCACTGACGGATATGGTTGCGAGCTTTCGAAGAAACCGCGAGCGTCAACCAGTCGCGAGACGGCCCGCGATCGGGCTTGTTAGACGTCAGGATCTCGACGAAATCTCCGCTCTGGAGCTTGTAGTGCAGCGGAACAATTCTGCCGTTGACCTTGGCCCCGACTGACCGGTGCCCTACATCCGTGTGGACGGCGTACGCGAAGTCGATCGGCGTCGACCCGACTGGAAGGCTCTTGACCTCACCGAGCGGGGTGAACACGAACACCTCTTCGGCCGTCAGATCAGCAACGAAGTTGCGCATGAACTCGCCCGGGTCAGACTCCTCACGCTGCCAGTCGTTGAGTCGCTCCAACCATACGAGCCGCTGAGCCTCGTCTTTGGCTTCCTTCCGCGACTCCTTGTACAGCCAGTGAGCCGCCACGCCGAACTCCGCGGTCTGGTGCATCCCACGGGTTCGTAGCTGGATCTCGAGCGGCTTCCCTTCCGGCCCGATCACCGTCGTGTGCAGGGCGCTGTAGAGGTTGAGCTTGGGCATCGCGATGTAGTCCTTGAATCGCCCCGGCATCGGCTTCCAAAGTGAGTGGATGATTCCGAGCACCGCGTAGCAATCGCCCTGTCCCGAAGCGCCCTCGCCGGCGACGATCACACGCATGGCGGTCAGGTCGTAGATCTCGTTGAACTCCTTGCCGCCCTTGGCCATCTTCTCGTAGATCGAATAGAAGTGTTTTGCTCGCCCGGAGATGTCCGCGGTGATACCAGCCTGCTCCAACTCGCCCGCGAGAATGTCACCTGCTTGCTCGACGTACGTCTCGCGATCGGCACGCCGCTGATCGACAAGTGTCGTGATCTCGCGATACTTGCGAGGGTGCAAGGTCTGAAAGGAGCGGTCTTCGAGCTCTGCCTTGATCGCGTGCATGCCCAACCGGTGGGCAATCGGCGCATAGATCTCGAGTGTCTCGCGCGCCTTCTGAATTCGTTTCTGCTTCCCCAGGTACTCGATCGTGCGCATGTTGTGGAGCCGGTCGGCAAGCTTGACGAGAATCACGCGGACGTCCTGGGCCATCGCCACGATCATCTTGCGGTAGTTCTCTACCTGCGCTTGTTCCTGGCTCGCGAACTGAATGCGCGTGAGCTTCGTTACACCTTCAACAAGCCGAGCGACCTCTTCGCCGAACTCTTCGATCATCACCTCGTTTGATGCGCTCGTGTCTTCGACGACGTCGTGCAGCAACGATGCCGCCACCGTCGCCGTATCGAGCCGAAGCCCAGCGGCGATTCGGGCTACACCGACCGGATGAACGATGAAGTCTTCGCCGCTACGGCGACGTTGCCCCTCGTGTGCATCACACGCAAAGGCGAACGCCCCCTCGAGCAGCTGCCGATCGACATCGGGGTTGTACTCCCCAACTATGGCAAGGAGCTCGTCGAAGGCGCTGCGGTGCTTCGCAGATGACGGGGTGAGAACCTGACCGGTCACACTTGGATTGTAACTCTGGGAGCGTTGCTCACCGTGACGGTGACGACGATGTCAATCATCGAGCCGGACACCGGATGGATGCGGACGCTGAGGTCCATCGCAAACTTCAGGCGGCGCGGGCAAGATCCGTGAGCGGAGCCGCCAATGCAGCTTGCGCTAGCAGCTCCCGAAAACTCTCTGTTTCGATCAGATGCCGACGAAACGAAAGCTCGTCGGCGTCAACGAGATGCAGCTCGCGGAAGATCTCGAGCGCCTCGGGCGACCAGCCTTCACGACCGTCGCGCCACTCCGCAGTAAGCCGCTCGCGTAGTTCGAGATAGCCAGGTACCGAGTCAAAGATTCGCTTGACAACAAGCTGTGGAGACACGCTTCCGTTCCATCGATTTGCTTCGAGCCGGAAAACGACGTCCCACAGTTTCGGTTGGCGCAGCTGATCGGCATGGTCGCCGAACCCGAACGCGATGGCGCCGGAGCGGACTCGCCGAGAACCACTCGCGCGCGGCACCACGCCCATGCGGAGATGCTTGCCGTCCCCAACGGGCGCGACGTCAACCAGCTCGCATGCCGGCGCAAGGAGTGTCACTCCCGGGTTTCCAAGCCCAAACGGGGCGAGTGCCTGCAGCTCAGTGCACAGCTCGAGCGTCAACTCGTCGCCGTGCACCACTGCATCGAGGCGCGTGGGCCGTTCGAGCTCATCGTCCGCAAGTGCGGTGGCCGCAGCAACTGCAAGCGCCTCGCCAAACTCATCAAGCCGCTCGGGCGAGATGCTCAGGCCCGCGGCCGCGCGGTGCCCACCGTAGGCCTCGAGAAGTGAGGAACACGTGCCGAGTCCCGCGTGAAGGTCGAATTCGGGAATAGACCGACCGGAGCCGCGCCATAGCTCTTCACCGCCAGCCACCAACACCACTGGCCGGTGAAAGCGCTCTACAAGCCGCGACGCAACGATGCCGATCACGCCAACATGCCAGTCTTCGCCCCAGAGGACGTAGGCTCGCCGCTCGCGTTCCTCGGTCGACCAGCTCTCGATCTGCGCAAGCGCGTCACGCGAGATGCGTTCCTCGATCGCCTGACGATCACGATTCAGCCTTTCACAGGCCGCTGCAAGCTCTATCGCCTCCTCGCGGGTATCCGAAAGCAGTAGTCGAAGCGCTGTCTCAGGATGTCCAAGCCGCCCGGCAGCGTTGAGACGAGGAGCGAGTCGGAACCCGACGGCGCCTGTATCGACAACAGCCGGATCGACGTGAGCCGATTTCATCAACGCCTTCAGTCCGGGACGTGTCGTACGCGATAGCCGCGCCAGGCCGGCCGAGGTCAACGCGCGGTTCTCATCGACGAGCGGTACGACATCAGCGATCGTCGCGAGCGCGACGAACTCGAGAAGCGGCGCCAGGTCGGCTGCTGGTGCGAGAGCCTGCATCAGCTTGAATGCGACGCCGGTGCCGCAGAGCTCAGGGAAAGGGTAGGCAGACGGACGCGTGGCGACGATCGGACAATCCGGAAGGCGCTCTCCGGGCTGATGGTGGTCGGTCACGACGACCTCTAGACCACGCGCGCGGGCGTGCGCCACCTCCTCAACCGAGCCGATGCCGCAGTCGACCGTCAGTAACACCTCGACGCCGTCATTGACGAGCGTGTCGACTGTCTCGCGCTGCAGCCCGTATCCCTCGGCGAAACGACTCGGCAAGAACCATTGCACGTCGGCGCCAAGGTCGCGCAAGACCGAATATGTCACCGCCGTGGCGCAGATCCCATCCACGTCGTAATCGCCATGAACACAGACGCGCGCACCGCGGTCGATCGCGGCACGCAACAAGGCAACCGCATCGTCGACATCTCCTAACTTGCGCACATCATGCGAGACGTTCTGCGGCTCGAGAAAAGAGCGGGCGCGTGCCGGGTCGCTGTAGCCACGCCGCACGAGAACGCTCGCGCAGATCGGACTGACTGCAAGCTCGTTTACGAGCCTCTCAACATCGGACGGCGCGCATGGCGCGAGCTCCCAGGGCAGACTCATCTAGCCAGATTACGCAGGTTGTCGGACGCGCCGTCAGATGAATTGGCAGAGCGCTGCAGGCCTTCGAGATCCGTCTCTATCCTTTGACTAGTGGGAGACACGATCACAGATGCCAACTACGACTCGGGCGACGATTTCTCGATCGAATTCCTCGGGTACAGCTTCGGTTTCAACGCACTTGACTTCGAGCAGAGAGTAAGCGGCGCGGCCGTTCGACTTGGGCTTGTAGCTAGCGCCGAGCTCGAAAGCGAAGCATTGGCCGACCTTGTCGAGTTGACAAGCGCCGGCAGCATTCAGAAGCCTCGCAGCGCGTTTGGCCGCTATGTCATCGGGAGCTGGGACAAGGTGTCTCTGCTCGACGGAGAGTCGCTGGTGTACTGGTTGCGCAAGCTGATGTTTCGCGGCGCATGGCTCGATCATCGCGTCAAGCTTGGGCTGCTCGAGATCTCGTGGGAAGAGGCGATCGGCGAATTCAGCTATTGCGATCCCGCGGGAGGCACAACGTTGCTCGAGCTGGCACCCGTGCCATCGTGGCACTCCGTTCAGTATCGACCAGCAGACTAGATCCCCTCGAGACTTCAGCAGTGCTAGCGGTTGTGCCGAGAGCTGTGATCAGGCGTCGTCGACCTTCTCTTCCTCAACGGCTTCATCATCGTCTTCTGGCGGTACGAATCCGAATCGCAACGGCTCCTCCTCCGGAGGCTTCTTGATCGAGATGCGCACGATCGACTGCAGAGGCGCCATCAGGGTCTCTTCGACGGCGAGCTCTTGGTCTCCCTCGGGAAGATCCTCATCGTCCTCTGGAAACGGCCGGAGCGTCACCCATCCGAACCCGGGCTCCGGCGAAAAGGAATGCAACCTGAGACTTCGCCCGTCGTGGAGCACTACCTCGACGATCGCCCGCTCACAGTCGCACTTCTGTGCGAACGCCTGAATCTGCGCGTGCACCCGCTTGAGGAAATCTTCGACTGACGGAGGCTGCGGCCCAGTTGGCGCACCGGGAACCCAAACCTGGCTGCTCATCTCGGGGACACTACTTGACGAGCGGTCTTAGAAGAGAGCACCGTCGTCGCGAGCGGCGCCGATCCTCGCGCGGCCGAGCCTGGTTGCGACACGCCCTCGCGGCGTTCGTTGGATCAAGCCCAGTTGCAGGAGATATGGCTCATACACGTCCTCGACAGTGTCGGCCTCCTCGCCCAACGAGACAGCAAGCGTCGAAAGGCCAACTGGGCCTCCGTCAAACTTCTCAACGATGGCATGAAGCAGCTGAAGATCCGTTCGCTCAAGCCCGTCGTTGGCTACCTCAAGCAAGGCAAGCGCCTCGCGGGCGACGTCCTTATTCACTTTCCCATCGAACCGAACCTGCGCAACGTCACGTACTCGGCGAAGCAGACGATTGGCGACGCGCGGCGTACCACGCGACGAGCGGGCAATCTCAGCAGCGGCGTCCGCGGTCACCTCGGTGCCGAGCAGCGCGGCTGAGCGCAAGACAATGACTTCGAGCTCATCGGGCTGGTAGTAGTCGAGCCGGAATGTCATGCCGAATCGATCGCGCAGCGGGGTGGTCAGTAGACCTGTCCTGGTTGTCGCGCCGATCAACGTGAACGGTTTGAGATCGAGAGTGAGCGTTCGAGCCGCCGGGCCCTGTCCCATCACGATGTCGAGCCGAAAGTCCTCAAGCGCAGGATAGAGAATCTCCTCGATCGCCGGATTGATCCGATGGATCTCGTCGATGAACAACACGTCGTGCTCTTCGAGCCCGGTGAGGATCGCCGCCATGTCGCCACGCCGTTCGATCGCCGGCCCGGCCACCGGGCGCAGACCAACGCCGAGTTCTTCGCGGATGATGTACGCCAGACTCGTCTTCCCCAGGCCCGGCGGGCCCGCAAGCAAGACGTGGTCGAGAGCCTCGCCTCGCGCCTGCGCTGCCTCAAGCGATATTGCAAGCTGCTCCCGCACACGCTCCTGCCCAACGAACTCGGAGAGGTCACGAGGCCGAAGCGATCCATCGAACTCGTCGTCATCCGCCGCAAGATTTCCCGCAGTGAGTCGAGCAGCCTGTGAATCTGGCGCCACGGTGGCGTGTGGATCGCTCATGCCGCGCGCAGCGCCTGTCTCACTCGCTCCTCAACCGGTAGCGCCTCGTCGACACCCGCGAGCTTCTGTTCGGCTTCGGCCAACGAGAAACCAAGCAAGACGAGAGCATCTCTTGCCGTCTGCTCGACGCCGATTGGGCCCTCAACCGGGCTCGGATCGATCAGCTCGATCCGCTCGCGCAGCTCAAGCACGATTCGCTGAGCCAGCTTCCGTCCGATGCCCGGGATCGACTGAAACAGCTCAGCGTCTTCGCGCCCCAGCGCGCGGCGCAGGTCGGGCGGCGTGTATGCGGAAACGATTGCGAGAGCGACCTTCGGCCCGATCCCGGAAACTGTCAGCAGCAGTTCGAATACCGCACGCTCGGCCACGTTCGCGAACCCGAAGAGTTGAAGTGCGTCTTCGCGGACCCGAAGGTGCGTCTCCAGCACCACCTCGCCCGATCCGTTACCCGACGCACCTGCGAGCTGCATCGCTGATGGGGTTGCCGCGATCGTGTATCCCACGCCGCCGACATCAAGCACGAGCCCGTCAGCCGTAATCCCGACGGCCTGACCACGCAGACGACTAATCATCTAGAAGCTCCAGCCCTCGCGAGCAGCGGTGAGCCCATCGCATGGCAGATGGCCACGGCAAGGGCATCAGCGGCGTGATGTGATTTCGGTGGCGCAGATAGACCGAGTATCGCAGCGACCATGCGCTGCATCTGTTCCTTGTCGGCGCGCCCCCACCCACCGACAGTCTGCTTCACCGTCGCGGGTGGATACTGACTGGCCGGAACACCTGCGTTGACGCATGCCACAAGAAGTGCGCCCCGCGCCTGCCCGACGGTGAGCGCCGTGCGCGCGTTCGCTCCTACGTATGACTCTTCGATGGCAACTGCGTCGACGTCCTGATCTGCGAGCAACTGCGCGAGGCCGTCATACAGCGTCTTCAGCCGTCGATCGAGCGGCTAACGAGCGGACGTCGACCACACGCCGATGTCAACCGCGCGCACCCGGCTTCCTTCCGTACAAACGACTCCGTA
>JAUXJK010000024.1 GCA_030624785.1 Actinomycetes bacterium | reverse complement strand
CCATCTCAGCTCACCAAGGGGGTCATCCATTGATCGGGACCGTCAACATGCGTTCCCGGCGGATACAGCTTGTAGGCCTTGATCTTGGCCTCTGATCCCTGGCCATCCACTTCGGAGACGCTGAATCGGCCAGCGAGAACCAGATTGCCGTTCACGATCTTGAACTGGTACCGATCGAGCGCACGAACAGGTGGGCCAGCCGTGCGGTTTCCTTCGGTGTCGTAGGCGCCACCGTGACAGGGACAGCTGAAGTTCGCGGGTTGCACGGGTACGAGCGTCACGGACAGACCGTCGACATCGGAGGCGTCTCCGGTTGGGCCGGCGGGCTGGACGGGACACCCCAGGTGAACGCAGCGGTTCGACAGGATGGTGAAACTCGGGAGATCACCCACGAACCCGTTGTTACGAATGTACGCCGTGCGCCTAGCCACCGAGGGAGCTTCGACTTCGTTGTTGACCCGCTTGAAGTCGAAGTTAGCGATGACGTACTGCCCTTCGGGGAAGTTGCCTATCGGCCCGAGATCGATGTCATCCTCACCCTGATCAATGAAGGCGGGAGCAACAGCAAAGCCGAGGATCGGCACCGTGACGGCGGCCCCAATGACCGCGCCGAGGCCGATCGTCGCTCCGGTTAGGAGCCCGCCACGGCTATAGCGCTGCGCCGACTGAGCTGACGCGGGCGCGGCGGGCGCGGCCTCGACCGGCGGCTCGTCGGCTACCTCGGGCTCTGGCGCCTCGCGCACTTCGCGCGAAGAGTTGTAGACCCAAATAAACCCGGCAACGATGGCGATCGCGATGCCGACACCGAACACGATGTAGTCCGTCACGAGTCCGATCAGGACCAGGATTAGTCCAGCGGCAAAGGCCAGTGGCGCAAGCGACGGCGAAAGCCACGCGCGTCCTTCGTCTGGATGCTCAAAGTTGTCCGTCAAACCTTGCTTTCTGGTGCGTCGGCAGACCGGGCGTAAAGCTAGCTGATATTCAACCTAAGGTGTCGGCGGGACGGCAAACCCGAACCGGCACGCTCAGCCATCGAGGTCGATTCCGTACTCGCTCCATCGTTGAGATACAAGATCCTGGATCTCGGTCGACATTTCGATTGGCTCCGGCCAGGGGCGCGCATCCTCTGACGCCCACTTGTTCGTCGCGTCGAGACCAACCTTGCCGCCGTAGCAATGAAGCGCCGCCGCATGATCGAGCTGATCAAGCGGGCCTTCCGAAATGAGCAGGTCTCGCTTTGGGTCGACATTTGCACAGGCCTGGAAGAAGACGCTCTCGTAGTCGTGAACGTCAACCGACTCGTCGACCACGACGACCGACTTCGAAAGGCTCAGCATGCCGAGGCCCCAGATGGCGTGCATGACCTTCTTCGCGTGCCCCGGGAAGGCCTTTCGAATCGACACAATGACGCAGTTGTGGAACGCGCCCGCTACAGGGAGGTCGTAGTCGACGATCTCAGGCACGGTCATGCGCACCGCAGGCAGGAAGATTCGCTCGGTCGCCTTCCCCAGCCAAGCGTCCTCAGCGGGTGGCACGCCGACGACGATCGAGGGATAGATGGCGTCGCGTCGCATCGTCATGCAGGTGAGATGGAAGATTGGGAAGGGCTCTGCCGGCGAGTAGTAGCCCGTATGGTCGCCAAAGGGTCCTTCGGTTCCGAGCTCTCCCTTCTCGATGTAACCCTCGAGGATGATCTCAGCGTTGGCGGGCACTTCGAGATCGACAGTCTTGCCCTTGACCAGATCGACGGGTCGACCTCTCAAGAAGCCAGCGAGCATGAATTCGTCCAGATGTTTCGGCAGCGGGGCGCTGGCCGAGTACGCCGTTATCGGATCGAGTCCTAATGCAACCGCTACTTCGAGACGGTCACCCATTCCACGCCAATCTGCCGCGCCGTCCTTGTGGAGCTGCCAGTGCATGAACGTCGACGTCGCATCGATCTTCTGCATTCGGTACATGCCGACATTGCGCGATCCCGTACGCGGATCCTTGGTGATCACCGCTGGAAGCGTGATAAACGGCGCGGGGTCTCCTGGCCAACAGTGTTGAATCGGTAGAAGATCAAGGTTCGGTTCGAGCACGATCTCCTGGCTTGCTCCGCTGCGCACTGTCTTTGGAAGCGAGTCCGCCAGGCGCTTGAGCTTTCCAAGACCCTTGACCTTTTGAACGAGCCCCTGCGGTGGTTGCATCTCGAGTACGTCTTCGAGCTTCTTTGCAACATGATCGAGGGTCGGTGTGCCGAAGCCGAGACACATGCGCCGCTCCGTTCCGAACTGGTTGATTAGAACGGGATGTTCCGATCCCTTCGGGTTTCGAAACAGCAACGCGGGACCGCCCGCCTTGACGGTGCGATCGACAATCTGAGTCATTTCGAGATACGGATCGACCTCCGCATCGATCTCAACAAGCTCGCCTTCGCGACGCAGTGTCTCGACCCATTCGCGTAGATCACGCACGGGCGCTCGTGCTCCTGTCAGGTCGCATCACCAATCGCAGGTATTGTGACATTCGCAGTGCCCGCTCGTGTGCGATCGCCGAGCGCGAGACGCTAATGCTTGCGACGTCGGTGAGATAGCCATTTGGTCAGCTCTCCCACAACTACCACGCCAAGGAAGATGAGGCCCACCACGAGCATGACGATGATGATGTCGCGACCCTCTTCTTCGGGCGCCTTCTCCGCGGCAAGGGTGAACACAGCGAGCAACTCGAACATCGACGCAATCGTAGTCGATGCCCATGCAAGGAGCCAGGCGAACTAGGTAAGCCGGCGTTCGTGGCGCGCGAGCACACCATCGATGCGGTCGGGCTCCACGAGCGAGCGAGCTAGAGAAACGAGGGGCGCCGTTTCGCGTTCGAGGCGCAGGGCCGTTCGGGCCTGCTCAAGGCGCGCGTCGGTTGCACCAAGCAATGCACTCGTCGCGACCCAGGCCACGCCGTCGCCGGGAGCATTGGCAGCTCGCAGCTGAGAACAGAGCGAGATCAGATGCGCGAACTCTGTCACATCGCTTGCCGTTCCCGCCTCCGCAAGCCGTACCAGGCCATGTGCGTACAGGTAGTCACCAAGCAGGATCGAGACGTCAGGATCGTGGGGAGCGAAGATGCGCGGGCGCCCGTAGTGCAGCAGGTAGCCCTCGTAGATCGACTCGGTTGCGAGCGCGTAGTGTTCATCTGCAAGCACCGAGAAGACCACATCCGACTCGCGCTCGTCCTCCGGCCGAAGTGCTTCTTGCCACAGAGTGCTCTCGGCGCTCGCCTCGCGAGCAATGGTCTCGAGAACTCCGGCCGATTCTCCCACGGTTCTTACAACCACCGAGCAACCTCTTTGGCCCAATACGTCACGATGATGTCGGCCCCGGCTCGTCGAATGCCGATCAACTGCTCGAGCGCAGCCTGGCGCTCGTCGACCCATCCTCGCTCGGCGGCGGCCTTGACCATCGCGTACTCCCCACTCGTGCTGTACGCAGCCAGCGGAAGATCCACCCTCGCGCGGGCCGCGGCGATCACGTCGAGATAGCTGAGGGCGGGCTTCACCATGACTATGTCGGCGGCCTCCTCAACATCGAGTGCGATCTCTCTGAGAGCCTCGCGTCGGTTGGCAGGGTCGAGCTGGTAGCCCCGGCGATCTCCGAACGACGGGTTCGACGAGGCGGCGGCACGGAAGGGGCCGTAGAAAGCCGAGGCGTATTTGGCCGCGTAGGAGACGATTCCAACCTGCTCATGACCCTCGGCGTCGAGCGCGGTACGAACTGCGGCGACGCGTCCGTCCATCATGTCGCTGGGGGCCACGAGATCGGCTCCCGCCTCGGCGTGGGACAGGGCAGCGCGCGCAATCATCTCGACCGACAGGTCGTTGGCGATCTCTCCATCGTGGATCACACCGCAGTGACCGTGCGAGGTGTAGCTACAGAGGCACACGTCAGTAATCAGCGGAAGCTCGGGTGCGGCGTCCTTGGCAGCCTGCACGGCGCGAGCGACGATCCCATCCACCGCATAGGCGGCAGAGGCCGCCTCATCCTTGTCCTTGTCGTCGGGAACACCAAAAAGCAGCACGCCGCCCAGCTCCAATGTGACGGCTTCCGAGATCTCGTCGCGAAGAAGATCAACGCTCACCCGCTCGTGGCCCGGCAAGCCGTCGATCGGCTCCCGCCGATCCGTGCCTTCGCACACGAAGAGGGGCAGAACCAACCGACTGGGATCGAGATGACTCTCCCGAACGAGCGAGCGCAGGCCGTCTGTCCTACGCAGCCGCCGCAGCCGAGCGGCCGGGAAGCCGCTCACGTGGTCTCTCTTGGTGGAACCCTCACGCCAGCAATCTTCGCATGCCCAGCCGCGCAGCCGTGCCGTAAACGAGCCCCAGCCCGACGAGCCAGGCCGTAGATCGCAGAACCGCTCTCGTCGGGTCGGCGTCGGCAAGCGCCGCGTCGAAGAAATCAACGCTGTGGCTGAAGGGAAACAGATCCGAGACGATTCCGACGCCGCCAACCGACTCGGTCGGTACGAGCCCGACCAGCATCAGGGGTAGTGCGATCAGTAGCGCGACGAGCGTGGCCGTGCGAGCGTCACGCGTCCGGGTACCGACAAGCGTGCCGAAGCAAGCGAACGACGCGCCGGCCACGAGAAAGCCAAGGACAAGCAAGGGCAGCCGCTCCCACGGATGTTCAGAGGCCACGCCATTCAATTCGACCAGGACGCCGAGAGCGATCGCCAGGATCAGCGCGACGAGCGCAGCAAGAATCGCTACAAGAATCACCTTCGAGGCAAGCAGCTCCGTCGGCCGAACCAGGCCACGCAACAGTCGGCCGAGGACGTTCTCGTCCCGCTCGGAGGCGAGCGATCCTGCCGCCAGCAAGACGGAGATGAACGCGATCGTTAGTGCGAGGCCAAACGCTTGGACGAGAGCCGAGAGGAGGGCGTCCCGACCAGACGTTCCGGCTTCGACGAGCTCGATCGGGTGCGCGGTCGCCCGAAGGGAGTCCTCAACGGCTGCGAGAGCCAAACCTGCTTCATCGACGAAGGTCGCTAGCTCATCGAACTCGGGCCGCAGATCCGGATTCGCCTCGCCCAAGGCGCGCAGGCGGCGGCCAGCCTCCTCCAGCCCGATAACGTCGAACGAGCTTCCGGCAAAGCTCCCGGAACCTCCGACAGTCAGCAGGTCGACATACTCGAGATTGGCAGCGATATACGTTTCGGCGAGCTGTCGATTGAGCGAGAACACGAGTGCTTGCACCTTGTTCAGGATCCGCGTGCCGAGTACGTCGCTGTTGAAGTCGAGCCGCAGCTGCGGGCTCCGAAGCATCCCCCTCAGCGCGCGAACAAATCCTTCCGGGATCGTGATGGTGGCCAACACGTCGCCGGCCTTCAGGGCACGTTCAGCTGCGTCGGCGTCGAGGCGTACGAGCTCGATGTCCTCGATGGTCTGCCCGATGATCTGATCTACATCGAACTCCTGCCCGCCGATCTCCACGATCGGCGGAATGCCATCGAGATCCACAAGCGCGACCCGGGGCTGCTCGCCCGCGAATCTGACGACCAGGCCCACCAGTACTGCGATCACGATCGGGTAGACGATCAGAGCCGCTAGCAGCGCCGGCGAGCGCCGCAGAAGCCGCCCATCCTTGCGAACGAGGAGTGCGACAGATCTCATCTGAGTCCCTCGATAGCCGCTGACGACTGCCAGTCAGCAACCGTGCCGCTAAACGCCGAACGACCGGCCTCAAGCAGGAGGACGTCGCTCGCATGCTCGTCAACCTCTACAAGGTGCTGTGTGGCAAACACGATCGCGCCGCCCCGCTCTGGCAGGGCGTGCGCGAGCTGCCAGAAGCGCCGCCGCTGTCTGGGGTCAAGCGACGCCGTAGGCTCGTCGAGCAACAAGACCTCGGGATCGGCAAGCAGGGCAATGGCGAGGTTGAGCCGCTGCTGATTGCCGCTCGAAAGCGTGCCTGCCGCAATCGGATCAGCGCTCACCTCGACGATCTCGAGCAGCCTCCGAGCGCGCTCAGCCGGGCTTGCTACCCGCTCCAGTCGAGCGAAATGCTCAAGATTCTCCAAAGCGCTCAGGCGGGAATAGATCGCGGGACGCTGCGGTACCCACCCGATCTCTCGCCCAGGGCCTCTGTGCACAAGGCGGCCACTTGTTGGCGAGAGCGCACCAGCAAGCAACGACAGCAGCGTCGACTTGCCCGCGCCATTCGGCCCGACAAGCGCAACCGAGTCGCCAGCCCGCACGCGGAGGTCAATGTCGATCAACGCGACCCGCGCACCGAAGGTGCGACCGACGCATTGAGCTTCGAGCAGTGGGCCAGATGAGCCTGTCACGTGTTCTGGTGGTGTCCGCCGACGCTCGTAGGGTCGCCCGTGTCGAGCGAGATCATCGACCATCCCACCGCTCGGTCACTCTAACAGGGTGCCTGGCTCAGAATCCTCCCGCACACTGCATGAATCGGCACCGAGTTCGGGTCCGTCCCGTGCTGACCCGAGTGGCCGAGAAGACGATTGGCTGGCGCTTGTCGCGAGTCCCGAGCCAGCGGAAGAGCTGCCGGGCTGGCTCACCGATCCCGCTGGCACCGACCTCCACGAGAGCGATCCACCCCTCGAACTGAGAGTCGCAGAAGCCCGTGAGGGTTTGAAACAGGGCTCCGCCTCGACTAGCGTCTCTGCCGTGGCTGTGCCCGACGCCTACACGCTCGGCGACGATCCCGGTACTTCGGTCGTCGTGCGTCTGCGGCTGCGCCGAGTCATAGCCTTGCTGGCAATTCTGGCCGCGATCGCCGCACTCACTGCCGTGGGCGTTGAACGTCTGTCGAGTGAAACCCAACTGCCTGCAGTTGCGTTGCCCGAGCCTACTGACCACCTACTGCCGGGCACGGCGCCTGAACCGCAGATTCTCGCGCTGTACGAGAACCTCCGCCTCTTCCTGCCAATCGCGCCGGAAAGGGTGACCGCGATCGGCTACCGGGGTTCAGGCGCCGACGCGCTGCCCCTCGATCCGTTCGGCACGCTCGCGAATCCCGGCATCCTCGTAGACCTGAAGAACAAGATCTTCGGCGGCGGGCCCGATCAAGCGGTTCGCTACTACCTGATCGAAGGCGGCGCCGGGCCACAGACAGGCGGCATTGACATCGGTGCGCCGGTCGGAACGAACACCTATGCGCCGGTCGACGGGACGGTGCTTTCAATTAGCCCAGTTGTGATCGGAGGCGAGCGCTTTGGTGATCGTGTCGACCTCCAACCAACGTCTTCGCCGAACCTCGTCGTGACGGTTACCAACCTCCGTGTCGCGCCAAGCCTTCAGACAGGAGCAACCGTGACCGCCTCCGAGACCGTGATGGGACGCCTTGTCGACGTCTCGACGGTCGAAGATGCCGCTCTCGCGGAGTTCACACAGGACAGCGGACATCACGTGCACATTGAGCTTCTTCCAGCCGCGAACGTGGCGCTCCCCTGAGAATCCTGTTCCTCGCCGACGTCTTCGGCCCGCCTGGACGCCAGGCTGTCGAGGAGCACCTCGCGTCGATTCGCGTCGATCGAAAGATCGATTTCTGCGTCCTGAACGGTGAAAACGCGGCCGACGGAGCCGGCATCACCGCGCGGCTCGCTCGACGCCTCCTGGAGGCCGGGGCCGATGTCGTGACGACCGGAAACCATGCGTTTCGACAGAAGAACAGCACGAGCCTCTACAGCGAGGTCGACAACGTCCTTCGCCCGGCCAATATCTCAGCGCCCGGAGTACCGGGAACGGGGACTACGATTGCGAAGGCTGCCAACGGCTCGGCCGTCGCCGTGATCAATCTTCAAGGCGCGCTGTTCATGTCAACGCCAACCCACCCCTTCCTCGTTGTGGATGGGCTCGTTGACGAGGCGTTACGAACGACGCCGCTCGTCGTGGTTGATTTCCACGCTGAAGCGACGAGTGAGAAGATCGCGCTGGCTCAGCATCTCGATGGCCGCGCGACGGCCGTATTTGGCACTCACACGCACGTCCAGACCAACGACGCCCGCGTCCTGCCGGGAGGTACAGCCGCTATCACGGACGCTGGAATGTGCGGTCCGCACGATTCGGTGATCGGAGTCGAGTCGGCCCTCGCTATCCAGCGAATGCGGACGGGTCTGCCAGTGCGCTTCAAGCCCGCAACCGGCGGCGTTCGGCTTGAGGGAGCGCTCTTTGAATGCGATCCGACGAGCGGCCGAGCACTGAGTTGTGAAGCGTTCCGTGTAGACGGCTAGCCGTCTACGGTGCTGATCGCACCCTCAGTCGCACCCTGAGTCGCCGTAGCTGAGACGCAAGCGTGCGTGTCTGACTCGGTCGTCGATTCGTTCTCCGCCTGCGCACCAACGAACAGTGAGAAGAGGACGAACGGGAGAAACCAGACGATGTAGAGATAGAACCAGTGGGTCAGGGTCAACTCGAACGCGATAAGCAGCGCGGCGGTCAGAGCCGCCAGCGTCGTCGGAGAGCGATAGCGTGGCACGAACGCCGTTGCGAGCGCACCGAGGACGACAACTACCTTCAACGCTGTCTGAAGCAGCCCGAGGTCGAGGTAGCGGTAGCGCCCCCAGCCCCAGAGCGAGAAGGGGCTCTCGCGCCCCAGTTGCCAATCGATTGTGCGCTCCCAGAACGTCCTGGCCGCGCGACCCACGTTCGGCTCGAGCAGCAGCACCCAGAATGCCAACACCGTCGCGACGAGGAAGCCCGCGATAAACAGCGCCGGGCTCCGAAGGCGGCGCAGAGAAAGTGCGTGGGGGTAGGCGAGCCAGAGCGGAGCGACGACGAGGGGAGCGAACTTCGCCCAGGCCGCAAGGCCAGTGACGAGGCCACGGGCCGGCGCCGATGTCGCGGCCCAGAAGCCGAGCACGAGAATCCCAGGAACAAGCGCGTCGTTGGCATTGCTGCTCGAGACGTACTGGGTGAACGGAAACGCGGCCCAGGCGAACACGAAGATCGCGGCCATCCGGCCTCGCCCGTACCTCCAGCCAACCAGAATCAGGCCGAGGATCACCAGGAGATCAGCGACGAGCGCCGTGAAATGCGCCGCTGGCAGTTGGTCCCACTTGCCGCTCCAGCCGAGAGCCAGGTAGCCCGGGGCATAGGCCAGATAGGTCACCGGGCCGTAGGTGTCACCCCGCTCGTTGCTCGACTCACAACGGCCGTTGTCCTGAATTCGATCTCGGACCGCGCCGCTCGAATCTGGCGGTCCACACTCCTCTCCCTCTCGCGTCGGAAAGTTGCCGTAGGGGCTCCTGCCCTCGTCAACAATCCGCTGTGCACCAATGACGCTCGCGTAGCCGACATCGATCACATTCGACTGTTCGAGGTTCAACCCGACGCGAAAGCCGATGGTGAGGGTCGCAACGCCGATTAGAAGCCACGTCGGCCAGCGCACGCGCCGCGCCGACGAGCTTGGGCGCCCACGTTTCGCGATCCAGAGCATGCGGACGAGCAGATAGATCAGAGGTGGATAGGCAAGCGGCACCGACGTGAAGATCTCGCCCCGATTGAAGAACCAGAGAGACGCCGTGAATGAAAGCAGCACGAGGAGGTCGAGGTTGTAGAGACTTCGGACCCGCCGAAAATCGGCGAGACCCACGAGAAACAGCGCGCTGAAACCGAGCCATATTTCAGGATCGTTGAGCTTGCGCCCGAACGCCCCGTCTCGACCCCGCGCCATCGTCCAGTTGACCTGCGGGCCCGTCCAGGCCTCGGTGATCTCCCCGGTCGAATCACGGATGCGCACGAGGGCGATCTGGCCCGCCTCGTCGTCGGACCACACCTTCACCGCCCACGTCTCCGTCTCGGAGTCATATGTCGCCTGCGTGACCTGTTCCTCTCCCGGAAACCGTGCAATCCAGTCGCGCACCTTCGGGAACGCGAGCGCAAGCTCGACGGCCGCGTCGCTCTCAAGGCGTGCCTCGGCGGGTTCCGGAACGAACGGCGTCTCCACGAGACGCCCGTCACTGTCGTAGACCGGGCCGGACTCATCGACTTCGCCCGTCACTTCGACCTGGTCCACCCTGTCCGTCTGACCCAAAGCCTGGCCGGCCGCGACCAACCCAACGACCAGAGTGACGAGGAGTGCCAGCGAGAGCAGGGCGTCGCCGGGCGGTCTCAAAAGTCGCGTCGAAGACCGGCGGCGCGAGGCGATCAGCACCACGTCGTGCCTAGCGCCGAAAAGACCAGAGCTTGTTGGCCAGAAAGTTGAACGGCGTCACTGTGAGAATCGCGATGGCCTGAGCCGCAACCTCGGGGAGCCCGAGCCTGATGTAGAGAGCGAGAAGTGCGAGGTTGGCGCCCAACGCTAGCGTCGAGACCGTCAGAAACCGAAGGCCCTGGAAGATCGGGTGGCCTCGTTGCAGACGAAACGTCCACTGCCGGTTCCAGAGGTAGTTGTTACTCACAGCTACCAGGAATGAGAGTGCTGCTGCGAGCAGATAGTGGACGTCGAGAACCGTCACCAACACCGTGTAGACGCCGAGGTTGATGACGTACCCAGAGGCACCAACGAGGCAGAATTTCGTGAGCTGCCACCAATTCGCTGATCGGCGAAGACGAACGCTCGTCGCGCCGACGATGCCGCCCGCCTTGGGGGAAGTAGCGTTCGTCCGAGCCGCGCTCACCCGGCCTAGGTTAGATGGAAATGCGCGCGCGCCAATGTCGCGAAATCCGTAATCGACAGCCCGACAGGCAAGGGCTCGCGAAGACCGGCGGCGAGGACCGGAACCACGGAGTCAGCGCTCGTCAGAGCGCCATGGCTGGCTCCGCCAACGTGGTCGCGACCGGCAAGGTCGACGAACTCCCAGCCGCCGGCGGCCGACACGAGTACATCGCCGCTCCGCTCGGCGTTGAGTGCGTGCCACGCCCGCTCAAGACCCTGCGGGTAAATGTCGCCGTCGAGTAGGTCAACGGATCCGGAACGAAGCAATTCGCTGCCGGACAAGCGAAACCTAAGCTCTTCGCCCTGGCGTCTCGCGACAGCCTCCTCACCTTCCATGAAGAAGACCGCGTCCGTCGCCGGACATGCTTCAGCACGACTTGCCAACCCGCGGACATCGAGGGTGCACCCCGGCAGTCGGTAAACAGCACCAGCCCGCATCGACGCGCAGACAGCCACATCGCTCTCCTTGGGATCGCCGGCGCCTCGCGAGCGCAGCAGCCGAAGATCCGAGAACTTCTCCTCCAACCGAGACGACTCCCGCACTGCCGAGAACCCGTGATCAGAGCTCACGACGATCACGTAGCGCTCCAGAAATGCGTCGATACCACCCGCAGCTTCGAACATCGTGCCGAGATGGTTGTCGACACGCCGAAGCGCGACCCGCGCACTCAGCCCGCCGCCCGCATGCGCCGCGTAGTCGAGATCGGGAAGGTAGTAGAGGAAGTAGTCGAACTCGTCGCGCTCGACCAGCTGAGACGCGACGGCGGCACCGTACGCGTCGACCGAACCGCTCGCGCGAGAACGAAGGGCGAAAGGCGTATTGAGTTGCTCCGACTCGTAGAGATTGAAGAAAAAGAACTTCGAGGGGCCCTCGACCGTCTCGAACCAGCGGCCGCGTCTAACCGCACCCGGGAATCGAATCTTGTGGGTCACAGGTCCTCGGAAACACGTAAAGCTGACGGTTGCCGTCGCGAGTCCCGCCGCCTCAAGACTCTCGAACACCGTCGCCACATCGCTCGAGAGGTGCGTCCTCGTCATCTCGATCATTGCGTCGCGCGCGACACTGAGAGGCCCGGCGGCGAGTACTGCGCCCGCCGATGACCCGTAGTCGATGACTCGACCCTGCGCCGCATCGAACCACACGATGTGCGGGATCCCGTGTTCGGAGACGTTGGCGCCTGTAGCGATCGACGAAAGGCAGACGGGGGTCACCGTGGGGAAGACGCTGACGGCCTGGCCGTATTCGCCGCGCTCGTGCAGAGCGGCGAGGTTGCGAAGGCCACCCGATTCGAGTTCAGCCTCTAGAAAGTTGGCCGCGAGGCCGTCGATCACACAGAGAACGAACTTCTTGGCGATAGTCAGACCGTCGAGCCTTCAGATCAGCACTGTCATCGCGGCGCGATCTACCGATAGCTCGAGTTGCTGCACGTCGCCGATGTCTTCGCCGTCCAACTGTAGCGGCGTCGGCCCATCGCAATGAACAACCGCGTCGTCGATGTCGTGGAGATAGATGTAGCGGGCCGAGCGTGTCT
>JAUXJK010000131.1 GCA_030624785.1 Actinomycetes bacterium | reverse complement strand
TCGAGCCCGTCTGCTCGCTGCGACGACGTGTCGCGCTGCGTCGATAATCACGACGATCTCGCGGCTCTCTTCGACGAGCATGCGGGCTCGCGTGAGTTCGTGAACACGTTTGGTGCCCTGGAGCGGCTCATCGTGTCCGTCGGCATTCATCTCGGCAACCTAGCTGCGTCGGAGGTTTGATCGACGACGGTTATCCTCTGAGTGCATGGCACCGGTACTCGTGGTCGAGGACGATCCTGTCATCGCTGACGGGATGGCGCGGCACCTTCGTGACAGCGGTTTCGATGTCGTGTGCGTCGAGCGTGGGGATATCGGATTGAAAAGGTTGCGCTTCGAGACGTTCGACGCCTGCGTGCTCGACCTGATGGTTCCGGGCGTCGACGGCTGGCGGCTCATCGAGGAGGTTCGTAGTGACGGCATCGGCGTGCCCATCGTCGTTGTGTCAGCCAGAGGCACGGAGCACGATCGAGTGCACGCTCTCGAGCTTGGAGCCGACGACTTCCTGGTCAAGCCGTTCTCGATGAAGGAACTCGTAGCACGGGTGCGCGCGGCCGCACGTCGGGGTGTGCGGGCTATCGAGCCGGCGCGCGGCGAGGTCATTCGAGTTGGAGACCTGGTCGTCGATCCACGAAACGTTCAGGCGTTCGTTGGCGATGTCTCGTGCGAGCTGACGCCGACCGAGTTTCGCTTGCTGCATGCCCTGGCGTTGGAGTCGGGCCGGGTGGTTTCGAGAGATGAGTTGCTGCAACGGGTATGGGGTCGCCGCATGTCGGCTCGCGACCGTACTGTCGACGTCTTCGTACGGAAGCTGCGCGAGAAGGTCGACGCGCGCTCAGAGGGATGGTCGTACATCCACACACGCTACGGGGTCGGCTACAAGCTTGAGCCGATGCCCATCGACACATCCGAACCCTCGGCGAAAACCTGAACCCTGTCGAGTCGGGTCCGGCGTCGGACCCGCGATCGTTCACCGCTACCGCGCGGTCTTCTGGCTTTGAAGCGTGAACTCGGGCGTCGGGGCCGCTAGCTTCTCGATACTCAGGATCTCGCCCCCGATGTGGCTGAGAATCAGAGCATCACCCTTCGCCGGGACAGAGTCGTGGCCTAGGAGCTCAGCGATGACCTCGCGGTGCGTGCACAGGAGAGCTCCGCCGCCGGACCGTGCAACAAGTCGACGGATATCCACGCCCGCGGCGCCGAGCCCTAGCTCACGCCGAATCTCGAGTGGGGCGCCCAGATGCTCGACGAGAGGCGCGACCGTCTCGACGCAACGGGCCGCCGGGCTTGACGCGACCGACGTGGGCCGAAGGGCGGCGAGACTTGTCGCCAGGAGCCGGGAAACATCCCGTCCCTTGCTGTCAAGCGAGCGCTCCCAATCGAGTTCATCGGCATCATCGCGATGCCCGGCGCTTGCGTGCCGGAGCACGATAGTGCGGGATATCTGACGCTGATCCGTCTTCACGGGTAGTGCATCCTGCCACACATGTCACGCGTTGTTGCTACCGGAACCCCTCCGGCGGCCGCGCTGCGCGCCTCTACGATCGTGGCGTGACGCTGCTAGCGGCAACCAACCTGCGACTCGAGCACGGTGGCGACCCGCTTTTCACGGGCGTTTCGCTGACGCTGAAGGGTCGGGACCGAGTCGCGCTTTCCGGGGCGAACGGCGCCGGGAAAACAACGCTTCTTCGCGTGCTCGCCGGTCAGCTCACTCCCGATCGCGGTGACATCGGGCGAGGCAAGGGCGTCACCGTGGCGCTGCACGACCAACGGCCGCCAGCCGGGTCAGGCGTTCGGCTTGAGGACTACGTGCTGGGCGGCCTGGCACATCTCATCACGCTCGAAGCGACACTTCGCACACTTGAAGAGCAGATGGCTCACGATCACGGCCCGACGACTCTTGCCCGCTACGCCGCCGCTCAGCTAGAGCTGGAAGCTGCAGGCGGCTACACGTGGCGGGAGAAGCCACGGGCCTACCTTCGCAACCTCGGTTTCGCCCAGAGCGACCTCGGTAGACCACTTTCCTCGTTTTCGGGCGGTGAGTTGACGCGCGCGTCTCTCGCTCGCGCGCTCGGATCACGACCCGATGTCCTCCTGCTGGACGAGCCCACGAACCACCTGGACCTGCAGCGGATCGAATGGCTGGAGCGCGAGCTGAGCGACGTCGATGCGGCAGTGCTGATGGTTGCGCACGATCGCTGGTTCCTTGAGGCAACGACCACCTCGGTGCTCGAGCTCGTCGGTGGAAAAGCGACCTACTTTGCGGGGCCGTGGCATGCATGGAGAAAAGAGAAGGCCGCGCGAGCGAGCTGGCACGTCAGAGCGGAAGAGAATCGTCAGGCCGAGCTCGCCCGGCTCGAGCGGTTCGTGTCGAGGTTTCGCTATGGCACGCGCGCACGGCAAGCCCAGGCGAAATTGAAACAGATTGGGCGACTCGAGGCGAGCGACACGGAGCACGAACTCGACGTGCCACTCGCGCAGATGGCATTCACGTTTCCGCCGCCGGCGCGCTGTGCTCGGACAGTGGTCGAAGCGGGAGCCCTCGAGCTATCGGCCGGCGATCGGAAGCTGCTTGTCGACGCAAAACTCGTGATCGAGCGTGGCGAGAAGGTGGCCCTGGTTGGGGCCAACGGGTCTGGCAAGACGACGCTCATCGAAACGCTCATCGGTGCTCGAGAGCCGAGTGGCGGCAACGTCAAGATCGGCTATGGCGTCGAGATTGCGTACTTCTCGCAGCACGATGTCGAGCTCGACGATCGGGCGTCGGTGGTCGACACCGTGGTAGCGCGAACGAATGTGGGTCGAACAGAGGCCCGGCGTCTTCTCGGACACTTCGGGTTCTCGGGCGACGAGCAGGAGAAGATCGTGGCGCTGCTCTCGGGTGGTGAACGGCGTCGGCTCTTGCTAGCGACGGTGGTTGCCCAGGGTGCCAACCTGCTTGTGCTCGACGAGCCGACGAACCACCTCGACCTCAATGGCCGTGAAGCCCTGGAAACCGCGCTCAACTCGTTCCCTGGTGCGGTCGTGCTCGTTTCTCACGATCGGGCGCTCCTTGACGCGGTAGCCGAGCGAGTTCTGCTGATCGAGGATGCCAAGCTGCGTTCGTTTCAAGGCAGCTGGGCGGAGCTGCTCGAGCAACGAGAACTCGAGCGTCAAGCGAAACCTCGTGAGGCCCGCGTCCCAGCGACCACGGCTGCCCGGGTACGTGTGAAGCTCGGTGAGCACACGACGGAGCTGCGGCGAGTGGAAGAACAGATCTCTGAGTCTGAAGCGACCCTCGCTCGCCTCGAGGAGCGACTTTCAAGCCGCTGGGACGATCGTGAGCTGCAGAAGGCTCACCTTGAGGGCAAGAGTGCGCTGGATCGGCTTCTTCGCCGATGGGAGGAGTTGTCTGAGCGGGCGGACCTCGAGACCGACTAGGCGCTCTGCGGAACGTACGTGTAGCGGCGAACGCCGCCAAGCTCCTGATCGAGGTCTTTGAGACGCCGAATGCGCTCCTCGATCGGTGGGTGGGTCGAGAACAGAGATGACACACCCTTCCCTCGCATCGAAGCCATCGGGCTTGCGATATAGAGCGACGCCATCGCCGGGTTTACCTTGAGCGGCACGGCTTCCGTCCCGCGCTGAAGAGTCCCGAGTGCGTCGGCAAGTGAACGGCCCTCACCGAGCACGTTCGCCGCTGTCGCGTCGGCGAGATACTCGCGCTGGCGTGAGACAGCCATCTGTAGGAGCATTGCCGCGAGCGGCGCGATGATCATCGCAGCGAGTGCTCCCACTATCCCGAGTGGATTGTCCCGGTTGTTGCCGCCGAATAGCAGTGAGAACTGCAGGATGTTGGCGATCCACGCGATTGAGGCGGAGATCATCGCTGCGATGCTCATCACGAGGATGTCGCGGTTGCTGATGTGGGAAAACTCGTGGGCCATGACGGCGCGAACCTGGTCGTTCGGCATGTGTCGCAACATGCCCTCGGTGACGGCGACGGCCGAATGTTTCGGGTTCCGACCGGTAGCGAATGCATTCGGCTGCTCTGACGGAATCAGGTAGAGCCGGGGCTCGGGAATGTCGTAGAGCAGTGCGAGTTCGCGCACCATCTTCCGTACCTCGGGAAGCTCGCCCTCAGCCACGGGCTTTGCCTTGCTGGCCTTGATCGCGATCTTGTCGCTGAACCAATAGCCGACGACGTTCATGATCACAGCGAGCGCGACGAAGAGATACAACGCCCCGCCGCCGAGAAACGCACCGATTCCGACGAGCAGCGCGCTCAGCCCGGCGATCATCACCCAGGTACGGAAGTGCGAGCTGAAGTTTGAGCGTCTGACAGCCGACATTTAGCTCAAGCTAGCAGACGATCGAGGGCCTATCGACAGCTTGGCCACGGCTGTTCCTGGTGCGCTCTTCTGCCGATGGATGAGACGAATGTTGACTTCAAGCACCCGCTGGTGGCACTCTTGACTCTATGACTGAGCTTGCATCCCACTCAACAGAGGCGCAGCGCCAGGCGCGCGACGGTCCGGTCGAAGATGATCGTGGCCGTTTGATCAACCGAGAGCTCTCGTGGCTCGACTTCAACAGCCGGGTTCTGGACCTCGCGGCGGATGCGTCTGTGCCGCTCCTCGAGCGCGTGAGGTACTGCTCGATCTTCTCATCGAACCTCGACGAGTTCTTCATGGTGCGCGTGGCCGGTCTCTTGCGTCAGCAGACGGCCGGCGTGGCGGTCATGTCAGCTGATGGACGCACGGCAAACGACACGTTGACTGATGTGCGCGAGCGCGCGCTTGAGCTCGTCGCGCGGCAGGGGTCGATCTGGGCCGACGAGCTCTCGCCAGGACTGGCTGAACAGGGGATCGTCATAGGTGGCGTCGACGACTGCTCGGTGGCGGAGCTCCATGAGCTCGAGCAGCGGTTTGAGCACGAGGTGTATCCGATTCTCACCCCGCTTGCCGTTGGTCCTGGACAGCCATTCCCGTACATCTCGGGTCTCTCTCTTTCGCTTGGCCTGGTGGTGCGAGATCCGGGAACAGGCGAGGAGCGGCTCGCGCGGGTCAAGGTTCCCGAGGGGCTACCTCGCTTTCTCACCGTGGGCGAGCGGCGCCTACTCGTTCCGCTAGAAGACGCGATTCGCCACGGCCACGACATGCTGTTCCCGGGCATGGAGGTCGCCGAAGGCGTTGGTTTCCGCGTTACCCGGGATGCCGATTTCGACGTCTCGGACGAGGCCGACGACCTGCTCGAAGCCGTCGCGCTCGAGTTGCGTCGGCGCCGGTTCGGCGGTGTCGTTCGACTCGAAATCAGCGATGAAATGTCGGAAGGAACGCTCGAGCTGCTGCGCGAAGGTCTCGGTGTCGACAAGGAACAGATCTATCGCGTCGACGGCATGCTCGATCTCGCTGATCTGTCGGAGATCGCCTCGCTCGATCGTCCGGAGCTTCGTCACGAACCGTGGGTTCCGGCGACGCAGCAGCGGCTCACGGGCACTCGGGGCTCAGCGTTCTTCGACGAGCTTCGCAAGGGCGACATCTTTGTTCATCACCCGTATGACGCGTTCGGCTCGAGCGTTACGGCGTTCGTTCAAGCTGTCAGCGAGGACGAGAACGCAATCGGAATCAAGGCCACCGTCTATCGCACCAACGAGGAGTCTCCGATCATGCCGGCGATGATCGAGGCGTCCGAACGCGGCAAGCAGAGCGTTTGCCTGGTCGAGCTCAAAGCGCGATTCGACGAGCAACGCAACATCGAGTGGTCACGTGCCCTCGAGAGCGCGGGTGTACACGTTGCCTACGGGCTGCCGAACATCAAGATTCACGCAAAGACGATTCTTGTCGTTCGTAGAGAGGGCGACACGCTTCGCCGCTACGTGCACATCGGCACCGGGAATTATCACGCGGTCACGGCTCGGCTCTACGAGGATGCCGGGCTGCTTACGGCCGATGAGGACATCGCTGCCGACATTGCCGAGTTGTTCAACCATCTCACCGGGTTTGGTCACCCGCAGCGTTTCCGGAAGATTCTCGTGGCTCCGTTCACTCTCCGGAGCCGGCTGATCGACGAGATCCGTCGGGTCGCCGCAGCGGCCGCTGCCGGCGCGCCGGCTCGGATTCGACTCAAACTCAACGCGCTTACTGATCCGACGCTGATCGAGGAGCTCTACGACGCATCGACAGCCGGAGCTCAGATCGACCTCATCATCAGGGGTATCTGTTCACTG
>JAUXJK010000158.1 GCA_030624785.1 Actinomycetes bacterium | reverse complement strand
GGGTCATCGTGCTGTTCATTTGCGCAAAAGTCACCGCATTGCGTATGGGCAATGGGAGCGCTGGGTTTCCATGCCTGAAGCGCGGGCAGTCTTGAGAGCCCGACAGAACCATCCGATCGGGCTGAGAAGCAGCTGGGGAGGGAGATGGGCCAGTGTCGACTGTCATCGACTGATGAAGAGGGGCGCTTTAGCCAAAGCGCCATTGCCCGACTCAAGGTGCTCTAAAGCACCTACGTCGTGGCGCCGATCAACTCTGAATCCCGATGGATCCAGCCGTGCCCAGTGCGCCCGTAGCCTCCGCCATCATCATCTTCCTCGACGAGGCCGAATTCCTGTCCGAGGCGATCGACAGCGTCCTCGCACAGAGTCACACTGACTGGGAACTGCTGCTCGTCGACGACGGCTCAACCGACGGAAGCACCGAGATCGCCGAATCCTACGCTCGGCAACACCCGGATCGGATCCGTTGTCTGGCGCATCCGGATCGGGAGAACCGCGGTATGAGCGCATCACGCAACCTGGGCCTGCGGGAGGCAACGGGTCGGTACGTGACCTATCTCGACGGAGACGACGTATGGCTTGCGACGAAGCTCGAAGAGCAGATCGCGATTCTCGAGGAACTCGACGAGGTCGACGCCGTCTACGGGCCGCTCACGCGTTGGCGAACCTGGGCGGATCCCGAAGCCGAGGAGAGCGTCTTCGGCTTCGGAAGAGACGGCCAACACCCGTACGTGGGGAGTGGGGTGGAAGCGCCGAAGCTCGTGTCGCTCTTCCTTGAGGACGTCTACTTCATTCCAGGCGGGCTTCTGATGAGACGAAAAGCCGCGGCGCGCGACGGAGGTTTCGAGGAAGAGTTCACGGGCATGTACGAGGACGCGGTCTTCCTCGTCAAACTCCTCCTTCGCTCCTCCGTATTCGTCTCGAGTCATTCGACGTACCTCTATCGGATGCACCCTGAGTCGTGCACGCACGTTGCAGGGTTGAAAGGCGAGGAGAGCGCTGCGGAGCGCCGCTACCTTCATTGGATCGAGGAGTACCTCGCGGGCTCGGGCGTGAATGCTCCGGAGGTACGCAGATCGCTTCGGCGCGCATCGTTTCGGGTTCGCTATCCGGCCATCGAGGCACTGCGACGACCTCGTCGGACTCTGCGACGCGCCAGAGCACGGGCTCAGAGCTTGGCTCGATGGGCTGCGTCTGCGCCCGAGCGCTCGGCATCGGCACTCCGCAAGTCGTGAGTCGGCCGCTGGTAGGCACAGGAATCGGACCGTGTCCTAGCTCCGTCCCGTAGATTTCTTGAACTCATCCGTCAAGATGATCTCTATTTCCAACTGCCGTTTCGCCCTCGCATGTTCGAGCGGCGTCACACCATCGTGGTCGGCGATTGAGGCGTCGGCACCAGCGTCCAGAAGAATCCGAACTATCTCCTGGTGAGGCTCGCGACCGTCACCCAAGACCACGGCCTCCAGTAGTGCTGTCCAACCGAGATGGTTCACGTGATTCACGTCGATGTCGGTCTTGACCACACGACGTACATAGTCGACGTGACCGCGCTCGCTGGCCGGAATGACCGAGACACCGCCAAACCGGTTGACCCGAGTGAGGTCGGGGCCCGCGGGCAACAGGATTTCGAGCATCGCCACGCTGCCCGTGACGCCAGTGACGAGCCAGGGAGTCGCGCTCTCGTCATCTACAGCATTTGGATCGGCGCCATGTCGAACGAGCAACCGGGCGACATCGAGTGAGTCCTCGCTGGCCGCGATCAGCAGCGGTGTGCGATTTCGCTCGTCTCTCGCCTCAAGGTCAGCTCCAAGTGTGAGGGCAAGCGCCGCCTGATCCGCATCGTCGACCGAAGCGGCTTCCAGTAGGGCGCGGTTTGGGTCAGTCACGATTTCATTTCGACGCAGCGGGAACTCTCCACGGCGGCGAACGCTACGTCACGCACACGGGCATTGGCGCCGCCAGGCTTTGCGGCGGGGCGTTCCCGTGAGCCGATCAGCGTACTCTGCTAGCGTCGTGCGCCCACCATGGGCGCGCCTGGACACAGCACCGCACGGATGTTCTCATCGTCGGCGCCGGCCCGACCGGCCTCACGCTGGGTATCGAGCTCGCCCGACGGGCCGTACCGTTTCGGCTCGTCGAGCGCTTGCCGGACCCCCTCGCGTGGGATCGGGCCACCGTGCTGCACTCTCGCTCGCTTGAGATCTTCGAGACGATTGGAGTTGTCGAGAAGTTTCTTGACCGCGGTCACCTCATCGGGTCTGTCGGCTTCTTCGACCGAGGGCGAAAGGTCGGTTCGTTGCAGCTCGGCGGTATCGACAGTCGTTTTCCGTTCGATGTGAACATCTCGGAGGAACTGACCGAAGGCATCCTGACGCGTCGGCTCGAAGCGCTCGGCGGTCGAATCGAACGGGGAGTCGAGTTTACGACCCTCAAGCAGACCGGTGAACGCGTGGAGGTCGGCCTACGGTCTTACCATGGCGGAGGTGAGCAGCTGGTCACCGCGAGCTTCGTGGTCGGCGCCGACGGGCATCGCAGCGCGGTGCGCCAGGCGATCTCATGCGAGTTCGAAGCGTATGACTATCCCACTCGGTGGGGAGTCGTCGACAGTCATATTTCCGGCTGGCGTCATCCGAGTGACGAGACCGCCGTTCAGCTCGAATCCCCAGGCGTGAATCCGCTACCGCTTCCGAACGGACGCTACCGAATCTACTTCCGCGCGACATGGCGAGACGCGAACGCGCTCGACGCTGTGCGCGAGGCATTAGCCGTGATGTCGCCGGGCGCGCAACTGGAGGATCCTGACGAGCCCCAGTTCTTCCACACGCACTTCCGGATCGCCGAGAGCTACCAAGTGGGCCACGTCTTGCTCGCGGGGGACGCAGCGCACGTGTGTAGCCCAATCCAGGGGCATGGCATGAACGCCGGCGTGCAAGACGCGTACAACCTGGGCTGGAAGCTGGCCCTCGTGGCAGGTGGCACGGCACCGGACAGACTTCTTGAGTCCTACGAGACCGAACGCCGACCGGTCGCCGAGGCGATCGGGCGTTCTGGCGCGGCTGCGGAGAAGCGCTCCGCCGAACCGGACGATGCAGCGACGCGCGCCATCATGGATCGGCTCGAAACGGCTGAAGGCACGCGGGTCGCTGCAATCGGCACGTCGGAGATCGGCTTCGCCTATGAGCAGAGCCCGATTGTCGGTGAGGTAATGCTTCCGGCGCGGCCGAGCGCGACGAAACGCGGAGTATGTCTCGACATCGTGTGCCTGGGTGCACGCGTCGGTGATGCAGAACGGCTACAGCAGCCTGGCTCGCAGCTCCGACTTCACGAGCTACTCCAGTCGCAGTGGTTCACGCTGCTCGTCCTGCTAGACACCGCCGATGCGAGCATCGTCGAGAGGGAGCTCGAGCGTGCGCGACAGCTGGCCGCCAAACATAGCCCCCACCTTCGCGCGTTCGTCGCGACGCGACGGGATATCCGGTTCCCTGATGCCTGGAGCGAACACGTCTGGGATTCGACAGGCGCGTTGCACGCGCGCTTCCAGAGCGAGGAACCCACTCTGTGCCTGGTCCGGCCAGACGGTCATCTCGGATTCAGGGCAGAGCCAATGTCCTGGGACGCGCTCGGCGCCCATCTCGGCATCGTCCTGTCGGCCGTGCGGCCCGACGCGCCACGCCGCGGTAGTGACCCAGGCGCGCGATCTCCGAATCTCGAGGGCGAACTCTGAACCTCAGATCGATAGAGTTGCGATCATGACCAGATACCTACACACCATGTATCGCATCACCGATCCGGACCGCAGTAGGGCGTTCTACGAGGCGCTCGGGTTCGAGTTCAAGCGCCAGGTCGACCTGCATCGCAGTGACGGGACACTTGACGCGACGCTCTACTTCTTTGGGACGCCCGGCGCGGACGAGGCTCTCGAGCTCACGTTCAACCATGACGGCTCCACCTATGAGCTTGGTACGGGCTACGGCCACATCGCGATCGGGGTTGACGACCTCGAGGAAACTCTGGCGCAGCTTGCCCAGCAAGACATCGCACCAGAGAAGCCGCCCTACCAGGTCACCAAAGGCGGCTCATGGCTGTGTTTCGTCAGTGATCCTGACAACTACCGCATCGAGATCATCGGCCGCCGAGGCTAGCTGCCGGCACCGTTCTTTTTCGCCACCAACGACCAGGGGATCGTGAGCAAGACCAGCTTCGATCTGTCGCTCACGGGGCAGTTCCGCCCGGGCATCCGGATTCAGTTCTACGGGACGTTTAAAGACGCGTGGTCGATCAGCACCGTGTGCACTGCGATCGGGCCGGGAGCTCACTCGCCGCCTCGATGACGTTGCGCTATGCAGCTACAACGGCGGACGCTACTTAGACGGTGACCTCGCCCGCCTCGGTCACGTCGATCTCCGCGCGCCTGTCGGGATCTTCTACGGCTTTCCTAAACGAGATCAGCGAGCCGTTCTACGACCACGAGTTCCGAATCGGCGGGTTCGTCTGCGAGACGAGCTCGATCGATGCGAGCTGGGTTGAGGTGTGCAACACACCTCGACCTCGTCGTGGTGCCGTCCACCTTCTGCAGACGGTCGTCCGGCTGGCGTCCTCTGATGTCGTCTCTTTCTGAGACGTCCGTTTGGAATCCGTTCGCAGCCGGCCGCCTCACGCCAGGCACCGGAGCAGGCCGAGGGCACAGAGCGACCATTCTCACGGGCACAGCCCCGGGGATGCCGCGCGGGATGGGGATCGCATCGAGACGGGGCGAGCCGGGCGCGTAGGCCGCACCCGGCTCGATCGAGAGGGGAGGGAGACGAGCGGCGGTCTCTAGGTCTGGCCGCGTAGGCGAACACGGTCGCGGAAGAGACTGTGGTGCCCGGAGATCACGGCGAGCGCCGCGGCGGAGAAGACGACGACCCCGAATACAGAAGCCGATGTGGCGATGATGTCGATAAACATTGCTTGTCCCTTCAACCGGACATTGTCCGGTGCTTGGCTTTTCTTGGTGCTCTGGTCACGGTTCGTTGCGGAAGTAATCCTGGATGACGCGACACCGGACAGACCGACGACGAGCGAACATCCGCAGGACCAGTCGACACCGACTTCGCGTTCGAAGGAGCGCCTTAGGCGGCGTCTGCGAGCTGAGAGGCGTCGCGAAGCTGACGCGAGCGCACTTCGAGCAGTTCGATCAGGGCGGCAGTCGAGCGACGCGGGTCTGCCACAGTGTGGCCGCCGTCGAGCGGCATGGCCGCGACGATCGCCTCATCCAGCTCGGCCACGAGTACGTAGCCAGTCGGGACATGACGCTCGTCGAGATGCGACAGCCGCGCGATGTTGCGTTCATCGGTCGCTTCTGCGGGTCGAATCGTTACGCGACCGAGCTCTGCCCCTGTTGGGAGCTCCATTCCCCTGTTGGCGAGTCGTGTTCCAACCGTCGCGACCCAGTGGCCGAGTCGCTGCTGACCGCTTCTCTGTCGACCTGGTCGGTCGTGCATCGGCGTGCGAGTGCGAAGCGACTCGATGAGCTCCCGATCG
>JAUXJK010000322.1 GCA_030624785.1 Actinomycetes bacterium | reverse complement strand
CGAGCCCGATATTCACAACGCCGGAACGCTCGGACATGATGCCGCCCATTGCCGCGAAGGCGAGCGGCGTTGCGAAGCGCAGCATCGAGGCGATCAGGCCTGCCGTGAGAATGCTGTCGAGGGTGTCTGTGTCCTTGGTCTGAAGCCAGATCGCACCGAGCGTCCCCACTACGCCGAGGAACATCGCAATTCCGCCAAGCTTCCGTTCGCCGCGCGGATAGGCGGACAGGCCGAGAGCGAACGCCAGGAATCCGATGACGATCGGCCAGGCCAGCTCGCGTGTTGTCCATGGCGGCAGCGCGATCCAGAATGCGAGAAGGCCGAGGCCAACGCCGACAAGCCCGATGGTGTGGGGGTCGGATGCGCGGGTCGCGGCGGCGCGGTAGCGGATCCGAGGGTTTGGCTGCTGAATCTCGGGGAAGCTCACGAGGTCGCCTCCGATTCGCCGCCGTGCCGCTTGAAGAAACGCCGCGCCTGCCACATGTAGACGATCAGCAACTCAGCGCTCACGAAGAAGATCACGAGCGCCTGGATGATCGTCGAGAGGTTCGAGGCTAGCTCGGGGGGGAACACGCTTGGGTCGAGCTGGCGCGACGACGTGCCCACCTGAAGCGCGCCGAACAGCAGGGCTGCAAAGAGAATGCCGACGGCCTTGTTGCGGCCGAGCAGTGCAACCGCGATACCCGTGAAGCCAACGAAGTTCGTGTCGAAGTTGCTGACGTCAGTGCCGAAGCGCCAGCCCGTGATCTCGAGCCCGCCGGCGAGCCCGGCGAAGGCTCCAGCGATACCCATGGCGAGGAAGTAGTTGCGGTTTACCGATATGCCGGCATATCGAGCGGACTCAGGGTTGAACCCGACGGCCTTGATCTGGAAGCCAAGTGTTGTCCGATTAAGCAACAAAAAGTATACGACAAGGCATAACAAGGCTACGAATAAGCCGGCGTGCAGGGCTTGAATGTCGCCCCAGATTGGCCAGAGCTTGGCGGAGCCAAAGATCCTCGCCGAGCTCGGTATCGATTCTTGTGCGCCCTGCCAGGGCCCACCTATCTCAAATAAGTATTTCCCGCCAAAGATGGCGATCCAGTTGAGCATGATCGTCGTGATCACTTCGTGGGCGCCGGTCGTTGCCTTGAGCACGCCGGCGATCCCTCCCCAGATCATTCCGGCGAGCGTTGCGGCCAGGATCGCGAGAAGAATGTGCAGTGGCCTCGGCGTTCCCTCGAGGTGGGTGCCGATGTAGATCGAGACGATCACGCCGGCCCAGAGCTGCCCCTGCCCACCGATGTTGAAGAGGCCGGCCCGGAATGCGAATGCGACGGCGATTGCGGTCAAGATGAGCGGCGTCATGACCAGCAAGGTCTGTTGCAGGTCGCGTGCGGCTCCCGCTCGTGTGTCACCCGAGAGCCATGGGAAGAACCAGTTCAACCCGGTTCCCTCGAAGATCGCCTTGTACGCGCTGATCGGGTTGTTGCCCGTCGCGGCAACCGCGATGCCGCCGATCAGGAACGCCAGGATCGTCGCGGTGAGAGGCACGACGATGCCACCCAGGCGCGTCGAGAACCACTCGCCCACGACGCTCTGGAAGGAGGGTCGCTCAGGTGCGGTCTCGCTCATGCGTCAGCGTCCTCGTTCGCCGTAGTACCGCCGGTCATCGCGATGCCGAGCTCAGCTTCAGAGACTCCGGGTGCGTACTCGGCGACGATCTCCCCTTCGTAGATCACGAGGATTCGGTCGGCGAGTGAGAGAATCTCTTCGAGCTCGAAGGACAGCAGGAGGATCGCTCGCCCCTCGTCTCGCTCCTGTACCAGACGCCTGTGAACGAACTCGATGGCGCCGACGTCGAGGCCGCGCGTCGGCTGAGCGGCGATCAAGACGTCGGGGTTGCGGCTGACTTCGCGGGCGATTACGACCTTCTGCTGATTCCCGCCAGAGAGCGACCCGGCACTTGTTTCTGGCCCGCCTCCGCGTACATCGAACTCCTCTATGAGCGCATCGGCGCCAGCGGTGAGCCTGTCTGGGAACAGCCAGCCCCAGCGTGACTCCGGGGGTGATCGGAAGTCGTGCAGCGCAAGATTCTCGGCGATCGTGAAGTCGAGGACGAGCCCACGCGCCTGCCTGTCCTCGGGGATGTGTCCGAGGCCCGAATGAAGCATTGTGAGCGCTCTGTCGTCGGTGAGGTCTTGCCCCTTCACGCGTACGCTGCCGGACTCGACGTTTCTCAGGCCCGAGAGTGCGTCGATGAGCTCGCTCTGGCCGTTGCCGTCGACGCCGGCGATACCGACGATCTCGCCGGCGCGAACGTCGAACGAGACGCCCCGGACAGCTTCGAGCTCACGCTCGTCGATGACGTGGAGGTCCTCGACCTCCAGGAGCGGCTTGCCCGGGCTGGACGGCTCCTTGTCGATCCGAAGCACGACGTCGCGGCCAACCATCATCCGGGCGAGGCTCTGCTCGGTTGCGCCCTCACGTGAGATCGTGTCGATGCGTTTGCCGTGGCGAAGGACACTGATGCGGTCGGCGACGTCAAGAACCTCGTTCAGCTTGTGCGTGATGAAGATGATCGACTCACCTTCACTCTTGAGCGCCTCGATGATCTCTCCCAGCTCCTCGGCCTCCTGGGGCGTGAGAACAGCGGTGGGCTCGTCGAGAATCAGGATCTTGGCACCTCGATAGAGAGACTTGAGGATCTCTGCGCGCTGCTGCTGCGCCACACTAATCGTGTCGACGCGCGCTGTTGGATCTACCGCGAGGTTGTAGCGATCGGAGATCTCGCGAACGTTCTCCTCCGCCCGCCTGAGATCTATGAACGGCCCCCTGCGAGGCTCGGTGGAGAGGACGATGTTCTCCGCAACCGTCATCACCGGGATCAACATGAAGTGCTGGTGCACCATGCCGATTCCGAGATCGATCGCATCGTTCGGCGAGTTGATCTCGACCCGCTCGCCCCGGACGCGGATCTCGCCCTCGTCGGGTGCGTAGAGACCGTAGAGAACGTTCATGAGCGTCGACTTGCCGGCCCCGTTTTCGCCGAGCAGCGCGTGAACCTCGCCTTCGGCGATATCGAGATCGACTCGGTCGTTCGCCAGCACGCCAGGGAACCGCTTGGTGATGCCGTGCAATTCGAGAACGTTGGCGTCGCTCATGACGGTGTGTACAAGCGGGGCGGCCCCATCTGGCCGCCCCGCGATTCT
>JAUXJK010000179.1 GCA_030624785.1 Actinomycetes bacterium | reverse complement strand
ATGACCTGTATCATCGCACCACCGTGCAGCGCGGCCTCGATCCGCGCCGCTTCTCACTGTATACGCTCGGCGGTACCGCGGGCATGCACGATGCCGCGTACGGAGGGGAGCTCGGTGTCGAGCAGATCGTCGTCCCCCACTCCGCATCGGTACAGGGCGCTTACGGCCTCGTCACCTCAGATGTTGCACACGAGGATCAGATCACAAGTCCCCTACGCTGGCCTCCGCGGATCCAGGATGTTGCGTCGATCTTCGACGAGCTCGAGGCACGTGTCGGCGCCCAGCTTGCCGAGGAAGGATTCGTCGACGCCGATGTCGAGCTCACGCGCTCTATCGACATGCGCTATCGGCGACAGGTCCACATCATGACCGTTCCCGTTCCCGATGGCTCAGGGCCAATCACAACCGAGCTGCTGGAGAACACTGTCGAGCTGTTCGAGCGCCTCTATCGGGAGCGCTACGGCGAGGAGTCGGCCTACCGCGAGGCGGGCATCGAGCTCGTGAGCTTCCGACTGCGCGGCGCCGGCAAGGTGCAGCGGCCCCAACTTCAGGCGCATCAGCTCTCCGGCGAAGACAGCGGCCACGCACACGTGAAGACCGTGCGCGCGTGGGTCGATCAACGTGCTGCGGTCGTGGATGTTCCCGGCTACAGCTTCGAGTTGCTCGAGCCCGGTAACACGATCGAAGGGCCAGCGATCATCTGGACACCGATCACGACGCTGGTCGTGGCGGCGGATCAACGCGCGAGGATCGACGAGTACCGCAACATCGTCGTCCGACGCTCATAGCCGCGCGGCGGCCCGAGGTCTTGCTTCCACGAAGCGAGTAGCATCATCGCCTCACCAGACTGACGAACGAAGGAGACTCAATGGCTGTCGAGATCCCGGCTCATTTCCCCGACTGGGTCCGCGATCACCTCACGCGCTATCTCGAGACAGATGGCGCCGACGGTCACCTGTGGGACGCCGAACCCTTCGGAGGTATCGGGAAGATCCCGACGTTGCTACTAACGACGACCTCCACGAAGTCTGGCACGCCCATGCAGCTGCCGCTGATCTACATCGAATCGCCCACCGGCTACGCGATCATCGGCTCGAAGGGCGGAGCGCCCGCGCATCCGTCCTGGTACGACAACCTCGTGGCAGACCCCAACGTGCAGGTGCAGGTGATCGCCGACACGTTCGACGCGCGCGCCCGCACCACGAGCGGTGAGGAGCGCGCGGAGCTGTGGGCCAAGCTTGCCGAGCTGTACCCGCCCTTCAATGAGTACGCCACGAAGGCGGTGCCTCGCGAGATTCCCGTCGTCGTGCTCGAGCGCACCTCCGACTAGGCAGCCCGGGGCAAGAGCGATCCGCGGACGAGGAGAAGGCATGGTCACGGCTCTCACTGGTGCACACGTCGTCGTCGGCGACGGAACCGACATCGACGACGCGACGATCGTGCTTGACGCTGATCGCATCGTGTCTGTCGATTCTGGGCGTCCAGTTTCTGGTGTCGACCACGTTGTCGACCTCGAAGGGCGCACGGTCGTACCGGGCCTGATCGACCTCCACACGCACATGGTGGGCGGCGACAACGCCGTCGGACACGGCGACGAGGCGACGACGTTCAAGATGAGCGATCCGCTCCCCAAGGCGGTGATCGACTCCGTCGAGGCAGCGCGCGTCACGCTGCTTGCCGGAGTGACCACGGCCCGCGAGATCGGCTCACGCGACTACATCGACGTCTACCTGCGTGCGGCTCAGGCGAGCGGGCAGATCGAGGCCCCGCGCATCCTGGCGACGGGCCCGGGGATCGCCATGACGGGCGGCCACGGCGAGTTCTGGCAGCCAGAAGCCACGGCCGACGGGGTCGACGCCATCATTCGGCGAGTCCGAGATCTCGTCCATCACAAGGTGGACGTGATCAAGGTCGTGAGCGCTGACGGGCCGGAAACACTGGCCAAGTGGACGACCGCTCAATCGACACCCGAGGAGCTTGCCGCAGCGTTTGGTGAGGCACGCCGACTCGGGCGCCGAACGGCAACGCACGCGATGGGCAACGAGGCGATCACCAACGCCGTTAACGGTGGCGTCGACACGATCGAGCACGGTTGGTATCTCACGGAGGAGTCGTGTACTGCGATGGTCGAAGCGGGCACGTATCTGGTGCCGACGCTCGGGAACGTCGTCGACATCATCCACAAAGGCCCGGCGCTCGAGATGCCCTGGGCCTCGATGATGGCCGAACACGAGCCCGCCATCTTCGATCGTTTCTCGATGGCTCTGGAAGCAGGCGTCAAGATGGCAATGGGCTCCGACTGCGGCGGCAACGAAGCACGCCAACATGGGAACAACGTCGACGAGCTCATCGCCTACGTCCGCTTCGGCATGTCGGCGATGGATGCGATCACGAGCGGCACGCTCTCGGCGGCACAGGCGGTTTGGCTCGACGATGACGTGGGCTCGTTGCATGCGGGCAAGGCCGCAGACCTGGTGATCGTCGACGGCGACCCGCTTTCCGATATTGGGCTGCTGGTCTCGGGCGTTGCCGGAGTCGTCCAAGCTGGCCGTGTCGTGCGCGACGACCTCGGCGTTCTCGAGGGCCTGCGTCCCAGGAGCGTGTCGCCCCCAAGCACGACGACCGCAATCAGGGTGTAAGGCTCCACGACCGGCGCCTGAGACGAGGAGGCAATCATGAGCATGACGAGACCGCAGATGATCGAGCTAGCCGAGCGATACTTCGCGTGTGTCGACGCCAAGGACGTTGAAGGCACACTCGCAACTCTAAGCGCCGACTGCTGCATCACAGTCGAGACTGCAGGGGTTCAGCACAAGGGTCGCGACGCTGAGATCCGAGGGATGTTCGAAGGGCTTTTCGAGCGCCTCGAGACGCTCTGGCACGGCGATTTTCGGCATATCGTCGACGCTGAGTCCGGCACGATCGCGTCACAGTTCGTTGTGAGGAATCTCACCACTGATGGCGAGCGCCACGAGAAACACAACTGCAACGTCTTCCGGCTCGACAACGACCGCTTCGGCCAGGTGTCCGTGTACATGATGGGCGTCAACACGCTGACCTGAGGCGGCCTCGCCGGGAGGCCAAGAACCGAATAGATGCGACCATCGAAACCCACGAGCCCTCGGATCGGCAGTTCGCGATGAGCGAGCGGTCGGTCGCGGCGACCGTCATCGAGACGCTGCGCGATATGGGCGTGAAGCACGTGTTCGGTGTGCCGAGCGGAGGCTGGGTCGACTTCATGGAGGCGATCCGCACGACGGACGGCATCGAGTTCGTCCTGACCACCCACGAGAGTGGCGCCGCGTTCATGGCAGACGTGTGTGGTCGGCTCACTGGCATACCCGGCGTGTGCTTTGGCACGTTCGGGCCGGGAGCCACGAACCTGGCGACGGGCGTGGGCTCGGCGCAACTCGATCGCTCGCCGATCATCGCGTTGACCGACGAGATGCCAACCTCGCTTCAGGATCGAGTCGTGCAGATGGGCATCGATCACCAGGCACTCATGAAGCCGATCACCAAGTGGACGGGCCGCCTCAGCGTAGACCGCGTCGGTGAGACGCTCGAGACGGCACGCAGCATGGCGACCAGTGGCAGACCTGGCGCCGTGCATATCGGAATGCCGGTCGACATCACATCGACCCAGGTTCCGCGCGAGACCTCTGTCGTTGCCTCTGGCGCGGGCGTCATTGAGGCCGATCTGGCGACGATCGAGGCTGCTCAGACCGCGATCGCCGCCGCAGACAAGCCACTCGTCGCTTTGAGGCTCGGAGCGGTGCGCGCGAACATACGTGCCGAGGTGATCGCGTTCGCCGAGGCGCATGGCCTGCCTGTCGTGCTCACGCCGATGGCCAAGGGACTCTTCCCGGAGTCTCACACCACCTACGCGGGTGTGGTCTTCCACGCGCTGAGCGACCAGGTTGCGGTGACTCATTCGCAGGCAGACCTCATCCTCGCAATCGGCTATGACCCGGTGGAGTTCACTCTCGAAAACTGGATGCCGATGGCAACGCTCGTCAACGTCGACGACGCGCCCTTGAACGCCGACCCGAGCGGCTACACGGACTGTCTGCAAGTCGAGGGAGACATCGCGACCAGCTTCCGCGCGATCGCAGCGATGCCGGCGACCGCTCACACATGGGATCTAAATGCACTGCGAGCGCGGACAGAGGCGATGTTCGCTCGGATGCGGCCACAGAACGACGAGTTTGGGCCGTGCGCGGTGCTGGAGGTGCTCCGCGAGGCTCTACCGGCTGACGGAATCATGACATGCGATGTCGGCGCGCACACACATCTGATCGGACAGAAGTGGCCTACCCCAGCACCGGGGACACAGATCATGACCAACGGGTGGTCGGCCATGGGGTTCGGCCTGCCGGCTGCCATCGCGGCCAAGCTGTGTGATCCGGGGCGATCGGTCTGCGCAGTCATCGGCGACGGTGGCTTCTTGATGAGCGCAGGCGAAATCGCGACCGCCGTGCGCGAGAACATCAACGTGGTCGTGGTTGTCTTGACTGACAACGATCTCGCGCTGATTCGAATCAAGCAACAGCGAAAGGACTATCCCATCTTCGGAACTCCCGTGCGCGAAGCCGAAGGCACGCTCGGCGGAGACAACATTTTCGGCGCGCCGGTATTGGTAGCGCCCGACGTCGCAGCATTGGCACGACATCTCGATGCGGCGTTCAGCGCTGAGGGGCCAGTAATCGTCGAAGCGCTCATCAGCAGCGCCGAGTACGACGAACTGGTTCTTCGAAAGGACAAACCCTAGGGATCGGCGGTCCGGCAGGGCCCGGAGCTACTCAGCAGCGAGCGTCCGCCAACCTGGCGCGCATACACGTATTGTCCGTGGTCGGAACCAACCTAGCTAAGGGGCAGACATGGGAATGTTCGACGACATCAAAAAGAAGGTCATGGGCATGGCCGGTTCGCGCGGCGGCAAGGCGAAGAGCGCCGTCGATAAGGGCGCCGACATGGCCGACGATAAAACCGGCGGCGAGCACACCGAGAACATCGACGAGGGCGCCGACACGGCCAAGGACGCTGTCGACAAGGCTGGCGCTGGCGACTAGGGCGTAGTGCTCTGCCAGGACGGATCGTCGAGCGGCTCGAATCCATTGCTGGGCTCGAAACTGCCATAGAGCATT
>JAUXJK010000268.1 GCA_030624785.1 Actinomycetes bacterium | reverse complement strand
CGAGCATCCGGGTGCGATGACACACGCCTCGGCTGCCGGGTCGCCGCTCGAGGTCGACGACGCGCTTGTTCGCCTCTCGGTTGGCATTGAAGCCGTCGAAGATCTGATCGCTGATCTTGAGCAGGCACTCGACTCGGCCTAGCTGTCAGTAGCCGCCAGATCGGCGCCTAGCGCCTCAGCACCGCGCCGACGCCCTCAGCCTGGGCACGATCGAGCGCCGCCTTGCCGAATGCAGCATCGAGGGCGCCCACGCCGAGGTTGCAACACAGAACGCGGCTTGCGTTGGAGCCCTCCTGGAGAGCTTCGCCCACGCTCAATTTCGGTGAAGGCCAGCTCTTGAAGTAGCCGTGTTCGCGATAGGCCTCGAACTGGCCGACGTCATCGGTGAGCATCAGGTCAGCAGAGCTCACGAGCGCCGAGGAGAAGTACGCATCGAAATCGACGGGTAGGCCGAGCCAGCGCTGGCCCAGCGAGTCGACGTCGAGTTCTGCGACGGCGTCCTTGACAATCGGGGCGGTGCTGATCGCAATATCACTGCCGGCAACCGCTTCGCGAGCTGAGGAGGCAGGCTCGACGTCGTCGCCCAGCGTCTTCGCCCGCTCGGGATGGATGTCGTAGCCAACGATCTCGGCGCTCGGATTGAGGGTGCGTAGCATCCGGGCGTGGTAGCGGCCCTGCTCGCCGCACCCCACGATCGCCGCGCGCTTCCACCCAGCCGGCGCCCACCGCCTCACGCAGACCCCACTTGCCGCAGCCGTGCGCGCGGCCGTGATCTCGCACGCATCCATGACGGCCGTGGGAAAGCCTGTCTCCCCGTCGTTCACGATGATCAGTCCCGAGATGTAAGGAAGGCCATGTTCCTTGTTGGCAGGAAATCCGCCCACCCACTTGAGGGCCGCGACGTCGTCGTCCGAGAGGTAGGCCGGCATCGCGTGGATGAACGAGTTCTCGCGGGGATGCACGCCTGGCTTCGGCGGCAGCTCCGCTCGTCCGGCCGCCATCGAGAGATACGTCTGCTCCACCAGATCGATCTGGTCGACGATCGGGGGAAGGAGTTCCGCGACCTCGGCCCTCGTGAGGTAACGAAGCTCTGGAGGCTCAATCATGGTCGTGGAGCATCGCCATGCCCGTTCGGTTTGCGACTCGCGACTCGACTAGCTTCAACTAGCGGCTCAGGTGGTACACGTAGGTCGGCTTGATGCGGAGCTTGACCCGGCGTTCGTCATCCTGTCGCCAGGGATACTTGTCTTCTCCGATGTACTTCTTCGCGAGTGCGTCGATCGATGCTTCGGCCTCGTCACCCTCGATGAACTCAGCAACGTCTCCGCGGATCTCGACGTAGTTGTATGGGTTGCCCGGCTCCGTCAGCGCGAGTGTGACGCGAGGGTCGCGGCGAAGATTCTTCTCCTTCATCCTGCCGATCGCGGTGTTCATGATGATGTCGTCGCCGTCGATGTCGACCCACATCGGGTTGATCTGCGGTCGCCCGTCGGGATTGATCGTTCCAAACTGCCAGTAGTTGGGTCCTGCGAGCATCTCTCGAACTGCGCTACTCATCTCTGTCATGGAATCTCCTTCAGTCGATTTTCACCGGTAGCGTACTGTTCGTGAGCCTGCTCACCGGAGTACGTGTTCTCGCCTGCGAGGTCGGGTTGGCCGGGCCGATGTGCTCGAGGATGCTCGGCGACCTGGGCGCCGAAGTGATCAAGATCGAGCGCCCTGGGCACGGCGACGTGACCCGCGGTTGGGACACGGCCGCAAAGGGCCTCGCGAGCGGGTTCGTCTGGGTAAACCGCGGCAAGAAGAGCGTGGCGATCGACCTGCGCGATGACGCCACGCGCCCGGCGATCGAGGCTCTTGTGCGGGCTAGCGACGTCTTCCTCGTCAACTTTTCGCCCGGTTGGGCGGAGTCCGTCGGGCTTGATGAGGCGTCCGTGCGGGCGCTTCGCGAAGACATCGTGTACACGGAGATCAGCGGCTACGGCGCCGCTGGCCCCTATGCCGAGAAGAACGCGTACGACCTGATCGTGCAGGGCGAGACCGGGCTCATATCGCTGACAGGAACGCCGGAGGAACCAGCGAGAATTTCCTTGCCGATCGTCGACATTGGCGCGGGCACGAACGCAGCAGTTGCGACGCTCGCCGCGCTCGTGCGACGGATGAGCACGGGAGAGGGCGAGTCGGTTTCGGTCGCGATGTTCGACTCGATGATCGACTGGCTCGGCTACTACCCGCACTTCTGGTGGCATCGCGGCGAGGCACCGACACGATGGGGCCTGAGGCACCCGATGTTCGTGCCCTACGGCCCGAAGAAGGGGGCTGATAATCGCTACTTCAATCTGGCTGTGCTCTCGGCGGAGCATTGGCGTGTGCTCTGTGAAGACGTGATCAAGCGGCCCGATCTGTTCGCCGACGATCGATACGCCACGTTGGAGGGGCGCGCCGAGCACCGCGACGAGCTCGAGCCGGAGCTCGACCGAATCTTTCTCGGTCGCGGAGCAGACTCGTGGTTGGAGGATCTCGAAGCTGCCGGTATCCCGTGTGGGCTCGTGAGGGAGTTCCCCGAGGTCATGGAACACCCACAGCTTCTTGAAGGCGGCATGATCAGCGAGGTCGACTCGCCCGCAGGCGCGATTCCAGTGATCGGTAGCCCGATCTTGGTGGGGGGCGAGCGCGTCGAGGTAGGCGCGGTTCCAGGGCTCGGCGAACACACTCACGAGGTCTTGAAGGGCCTCGGGGTGCCCGAGGACGTGCTGGCGGCGATTCCGTAGCGTTAGCGGCACCGTGCTACGTTGCCGCGATGGCCGCGTCGAGTCTTGAATCTCCGGAGCTTTCGCTCCGCGCCATCGACAAACAGGCCGGGGGAGAGAACTTCCCGGTCGCATCGCTGCTAGCGCCTCGTCGCGCGCGACCACATCTCCGTGCGATCTACGGCTTTGCCCGCCTCGTCGACAGCATCGGCGACCAGGTTGAGGGAGACCGACTCGGGCTACTCGATCAACTGGAACACGAGCTCGATGCGAGCTATCGAGGGTCGGCTCGCACGCCCCATATGCAGCGGCTACAGGCCACGATCGAGGAAAAGAACCTTCCCCGAGAACCGTTCGAGCGGTTGATCGAGGCCAACCGCATCGATCAACGCAAAGACCGCTACGAGACGTGGGAGGAGGTGCGTTGGTACTGCCGACATTCCGCCGATCCAGTGGGCCGTCTCGTGCTTGGCGTGTACGGGAAGCTCGGAGAGCCCGAGCTCGTTTCGATGTCTGACAGCGTCTGCACAGGTCTTCAGCTCGTCAACTTCCTGCAGGATCCCCCACGTGACCTCGCTCTCGGCCGCGTCTATCTGCCGATCGAGGATCTCAAGAGATTCGACGTCCGCCGCCGAGAGCTCGCGGGTCCTGGCAACGATCGATTCCGAAGTCTCATGCGGTTCGAAGCTGAGCGCGCCGTCGACCTACTTGCGCCGGGGATCGAGCTCGGCCAGGAACTCAGGGGCCGTATTGGTACATCGGTGGCGTTGTTCGCCCGCGGAGGGCTCGCCGCGCTCGACGCGCTCGAGGACGCGAACTGGGACGTCTTCACCGGGCGCCCATCACCGAGCAAGTGGACGTTCGCTCAGCTTACGATTCGCCAGCTCATCAACCGCTGAGCTGGCCGGCCACTGAACGGACAAGACCTATGAAGATGACTGATGCATACGCGGAGTGTGAGGCGATCACCAAGCGCGAAGCGCGCAACTTCTCGCTTGGTATCCGACTGCTTCCGCCTGCCAAGCGTGAAGCGCTTACGGCCCT
>JAUXJK010000309.1 GCA_030624785.1 Actinomycetes bacterium | reverse complement strand
TCTAGGCAGAAGCTTCGAGCGCGTCACGAAGAAACATGGCGACGCGGTCGAGTTGCGCCTCCATCGTTTCGGTTCGTGCGCGCCTCAGGCCTTCGGTAATCAATGCGGCTCGAAGCTCGTGATCATTGCGGAGACGCTCGAGCGCGTCGACGGCAGCACGCGCGTCGTCGGGAGGAATAAGCAGACCGTTGCGTTCGTGTTCGATGGCGCCAGGCACGCCGCCGACCGCCGTGGCAACGATCGGGGTTCCGGCTGCCTGTGCTTCTGCGAGCACCTGCGGCAAACCCTCGGTCAGCGATACGTGAAGGAAGACCTGAGACGACTGGTAAGCCTCCCATAGTTCAGGCCCGTTTGCCACGTAGCCACGGAGCTTGACCGACTCAGTCAGGCCCGCTGCTTCGACACGCTCGGTGAGCGACTCGAGGAGCGCACCGTCGCCGATGACGTCGAGCTTCCAATGTGGCGAGCGCTCTCCAAGCCCCTTGGCGATATCGGCAAGTAGCAGAGGGTTCTTCTCGGCATCGATCCGTCCCACGCTGAGGACCTGAAGCTCGCCGCTCCACGACCGCGCAAGCGCGTGATCGAGGTCGGCGAGGTCGTCGTGCGAGATCAGCGGAAAGCCGGTCTCGAGAACGGGCGCGCCTGGCGCATACGCGTTGGCGATCTCGTGTCCGAGCGCGACGCTCGGATGTCGGCGCGCCATGCGACGAAACGCCCATTCGAGCCCTGAGGCGACCGGAATCGCCCAGCTCCACAGGCGGCTTGGGAGCCGGTGGCGGATGTAGCTCGGGTAGTCCTGGCGAATGCCGAGCACCACGGGCGTTCCTTTGCCAGCGGCGAGGCGAGCCAGGCCGAGAGCCATCGGGTGGGGCCCGAAAATCCAGACCAGATCAACCGACTGGAGCTCTCTCGCGAATATGCGGCGCGCCTCTCGGAACGCTCGAAGCTGACCGCCAACCGAGGTGATGCGCGGGTAGTGGGGGATCTCGACGAATCGGACGCTCTCAGTCGGGACTGGGTAGTGACTTCGTTCCGGTGCCGGTTTGACTCGTCCGAAGAGAACGACCTCGTCGACTCGGGGGGGCAGGTTCGTGACGAAACGTATGAACGCCTGGTGTGTGGAAAGTCCGTCGTCATCTCGTCTGTAGAGCAGGTCGGAAAATACGCCGACGCGGCAGGCGCGCGATGCCCGCGGCGGATCGATGCCCGTGTTCTGCGCTGGCGAGGCGTTCATCGTCGAAGCAGCAACAGCTGGGTACGGATCAGTGACAGCGCAGAAGAGATCCCGACGTTCACCCGATTGAATCGCAATGGATCTGTCGCACCGATCGTGTTTCGGCCACGCCGGGTCGTCAACCCGAGTTCGAACCCGCGTGTAGGGAGGGCAGCGACAAGCTCATCCGTATAGGAGCCGCCCGGGTAGGCGATCGTGGGCGGTATCGTGCCGAACCGCGCCGCGAGGTCATCGCGGGAACCAACGATCTCCTCGATCGCCTCCTCGAGGGCGATACGTCCGAGCAGTGGGTGCGTCCGCGAATGCGGTGCGAGCGTCACGCCCTCCCGGCTCAGGCGATCCAGCTCTGACCAGCTCAGGACGGCCGGAGCAGGCGCTTCAGCTTCCAGGGAAACGCACAGCTCGTCGAGAGCCTGGAGAGCGACGGCGTGCTCGAGCGCCTCGAGCGCGCTACCAATAGCTCGGCGCGCGGCCACTCTGTCTTCGCGATTGCGAAGCGGGAGTGTGCCGGCTGGCGTTTCGATCGCGTCTCTGCTCGCGGCGCGATCGACGGCCACGTGTAGCCGATCCCACCAGAAATGACGCTCCGCGGCGTCGGGATATGCCGTGGCTACGAACAGCACGACTGGGAGTTCACGAGCTGCCAGGAGCGGCCACGCGTGTTCGCCGAAGTCGAGATAGGCGTCATCGAACGTGATCAGGATCGCGCCTCGCGGCAAGTGTGCTTCGCCGCGCTGGGCCGCAAGAACAGTCTCGAGAGAGACCACCCGGCCGCTCGATGCGAGGAAGGCAGTCTGCACTTCGAATTCCTCAGGCGTCGCGCTGAGCAGACCCGGGTGCAGGTCGGGGCGTTCGCTGGGTGACGCGACGCGGTGGTACATCAGCACGTGCAGCGAATTGGCGCGAACGGGAAGTGCACGTTCAAGGAGTCCAGCTACGGCTCCAACTGCGGAGCTGTTGCCGATCTGTTGAGCGATTGAGCGTGCGTGCAATGCAATCATCTCAGGACATCGTTCGTGCGGACGAGCGCGGACGGATGCTCCGACTGTGGAACATGGTTGCGACTCGGGCGGCTGTCGGCCCGTCGCGTGCCCGTTCGGTGCTTCAGCTAGGCGCCCGAGCGTCGGAACACCGACGCGAAGGTCAGAGCGATGATCTTGAGATCGAGCGACAGCGACTGACGATCAATGTATGCAATGTCAAGGCGTAGACGCTCATCGAATGTCATCTCGTGTCGACCACTGATCTGCCAGAGTCCTGTAATTCCGGGGACGACCTCGAGTCGTTTCGTATGCCACAGGTCATATGTGTTCGCCGCGAATGATGTGGGACGCGGGCCCACGAGCGTCATCTCGCCACTGAGTACGTTGAAAAGCTGCGGTAGCTCATCAAGGCTTGTGCGTCGCAGGAAACGTCCAACCCGCGTGACGCGAGGATCGTTGATCACCTTGAAATCAGGTAGCGGGAGGATGTTGAGATGCGCGAGCTGCGCCTTCAGCTCCTCGGCGTTGTCGACCATGGTGCGGAACTTCCACATCCCAAAACGTCGACCGTGTTGCCCGGTGCGTTGCTGGCGAAACAGAATTGGGCCGGGCGTATCAACGCGAATCGCGACGGCGATTAACCCCATGAGCGGAAGCATCACCGGCAACGTCAACAAGACGACCGTGATGTCAATGATCCGCTTCAGGAGTCGGTAGGGCTGTCTCGCCGCTCGAGGCGCCATCGGGCTAGCGTGACGCCTTGTCGGCGGCTCGTAGTGGTGCAGCTTCATGCGGCTTGCCGTTGGCTACCGGCGTCGCGGAGACCGGCGTCCACTCGAGCAGGTTGTCCTTGCTCTCGGGCTTCCGGCGACGTCGCAGGAAACCAAAGCCACGCGTGCCGTTCGCGCTCCCGTTGCTGGCGCCGTTCACACGGCTATTGCTGCCGTTCGTGCTCCCGGCGACTTCGCCGCTAAGCGCGTCGGTCTCCCCGAGAAGCAGCTCGACAAGTGCCCCGCCTGTTACGCCGTCTTCGGGGAACGAAGCGATCGTCGCCGACAGCGCATGCCCTTCTAGAGTTTC
>JAUXJK010000016.1 GCA_030624785.1 Actinomycetes bacterium | reverse complement strand
GGCAGGCCTCGTCTGTGAGCACGCTGTCTGTGTCGTCGATCGCCGGCAAGGAGGGGCCGCGGCATTCGAAGGTGCCGGTGTCGAGCTCAGGCCGCTCTACACGATCGACGAGATTCGCGACGCCTGAGGTAGATTGGCGACGGCGACGCCCGGGCTACGCGTGTGCAGCCATGAGGCATACGCCTAGAACGGTGAGTCCGCGCCGTCCGCGGTGCTAGATTCGAACGGAGAGTCGACCGTCTCGGGCGGCTGGAGGGGATAACAGGTGACGAAGTGGGCACTCATCGGTCTTGCCGCGAAGCGGCACGGGTGACGGCGCGTCGCCATGCCAAGCACGGGCGACGCGCTAGGTGAGCACGCGATCCCAAAGCGAGTCCTCGAGCTTCTTCGGAGACCGGGTGGCCCGCGCCGTAGAGGAGAAACGCTCTCAGCTCGTCGTCGGGCTGGATCCACGACTCGATCTGATGCCGGTCGAGTTGCGCGGCGACGCTCATCTTGGCCCGGCGAGCGCGGCACTTAGCTATGAACGCTTCTGTTGCGCCGTCATCGACGCAATCGCGCCCCATGCTGTTGCTGTCAAGCCTCAGCTCGCATTCTTCGAAGCGCTCGGCTCGCACGGCATCCACGCCCTGGAAGAGGTCGTCGACTATGCCCAGGGCGCTGAACTACTCGTGATCGTCGACGGAAAACGTGGCGACATCGGCTCGACGGCGAGAGCCTACGCCGCCGCGTATCTCGAGGATCGCGGGCCGCTGCCGCCACTCGCCGACGCACTAACCGTCAATCCGTATCTCGGTGGAGACGCTGTTGAGCCGTTCGTCACAGCGTGTCGACGACAGGGCACAGGCATCTTCTGTCTGGTGAAAACGTCGAACCCTGGAAGCGCCGATTTGCAGGACCTTGCCCTTTCGGACGGTAGACCTCTGTGGCAGCATGTCGGTGAACTTGTTGATCATTGGGGTGAAACGGTCGTGGGGGAACAGGGTCTGTCTAGCGTCGGAGCGGTGATCGGAGCAACACATCCACACGCCATTGCTGATGCGCGGCGCGTGCTTCCGCGAGCGATCCTCCTCATGCCGGGCGTCGGTGCCCAAGGCGCCGAACCTGCCGACCTGCGGCCAGCCTTCGCGCTTGGCCCGGCCAGCGTGCTCGTCCCGGTTGCGCGCTCGGTGATCTACGCATTTCGTTCCGACGATGACGACGACTGGCGCAGCGCGATCGGACAGGCCGCAGCCAGGCTTCGCGCGTCGATCTGGACAGCATCGGGCTGGTAGGCGATGGAGGAACGGAGTCTTCGGTTCTGGCTTGCGCGACTACTCGCGCCGATAGCTTTCTTCGCGGCAGCGACCCTGCTCGTCCTCATCGTGCGTGAGTCGTTCGAGGACGAGCCAACGAGCCGCGTCGCAACGTTCGAACAGACAGGTACTGACGGCCAAACAGTGGTCGTCACGACCACGCTGACCGAAACGGAGCCTCCGTCGGACACGACGGAGGCAACCACTGAGATTGAAGCCACGACATCGGTCGCCTGCACGCCTCCTCGGCGCGCGACCTACCGTGTGAGAGCGGGTGACACTTTCGAATCGATCGCCGTTCGCGTGTGTTCGTCGTCGACGGTGCTCAAGGAACTTAACCCCGACGTCGACTCGGTGGCGTTGCAGACGGGACAGACGCTGCGCATCCGCCCCCGCCCTGACGGGTAGTAGTTGGGCTCGATGCGGCCCGCATTAACGTGAACCTTCTTCTCCCCGCAAGACGGCAGGCCATGCGGTGGCTCCTCGTCGCGGTCGCAGCGTGCCTCATGTTCGTCACTGGCGCCGCGTTTGCGGCTCAGAATCCGCCCAAGCCCGACGCCAACGCCGCGCTCGTTGCCGAGGCGGTGACAGGAGACCTCCTCTGGACACTCAAACCACGGAGGAAGGTTCCGATAGCGAGCATTACCAAGATCATGACCGCGTTGGTCGTGCTCGATCGAACCAAGCTAAAGGACAAGGTCGTGGTGAGCGAGCGGGCGGCGCAGGTCGGCGAGGCGACCGCCAACCTACGTGCGGGCGAGGAGCTGACGGTCGAACAGCTTCTTGCTGCGATGCTCGTGGAGAGTGCCAATGACGCAGCCAATGCGCTCGCGGATCATGTTGGCGCCAAAGGGGGGGTAAAGCGTTTCGTGCGGTTGATGAATCGGAAAGCTGAGGAGATCGGCCTCACGGATACCACGTTCGTCCGACCCGACGGTCTGGACGTCGACGGGCATGTTTCGAGCGCGCGGGACGTGATGTTGCTTGCGCGACGCGCAATGCAGAACGAAGACTTCCGCGGGCTCGTTCAGCTCGAGCAGCTCACATTGCCCGGCAACCGTCAGCTTGAGACCACCAACGATCTTCTTCGCAGCTATGCCGGACTAACAGGCGTAAAGACGGGGCACACCAGTGCTGCAGGGTGGAGCCAGGTCGGCTCGGCTCGGCGCGATGGCGTGCAGCTCTACGGGGTGGTGCTCGGCGGCACCAGCCGCGAACAGCGCAACTCGGATCTTGCGGCTCTGCTCGATTGGGGATTCGAGCAGTTTGGTCGGGTCGAAGTCATCTCGGCCGGGACGGTGTATGCGCGCTCGAAGATCCCGTATCAGGACGACCGCCGGCTCGAACTGGTCGCGGATCGATCGGTATCGCGCATCGTCCAGTGGGATGAACCGCTCGAAGAGCGTGTTCGTGCGCCAGCAATGGTCTCGCTTCCGGTCATCGCGGGACAGCCGCTCGGAAGCCTGGAGATCGTCGACGCCAACGGCGAAGTTATCGCCGAGCGACCCCTGATCGCGGCCGAGTCGATCACCGTTACCAGCATCCCGGACCGCACGAGCTGGTACCTTCGCCGAGCACTCGACAATGCAGGCGATGCGTTTAGCTCCGTGCTCGGCCTTCTCCGATGATTATCACCGTCACTCCCAACGCTGCACTTGACCGCACCGTCGTGGTCCCGAACTTTCAGGCCGGTCGGCGGCATCGGGCGACCTCGGCGAACACCAGCTCCGGAGGCAAGGGCATCAACGTCGCCCGCGCCCTACGGCGGCTTGGAATTCCCGTCGTCGTCACTGGCCTGGCGGGCGGCCGCACGGGTGTTCAGATTGTCGACCGGCTGACGACAGAAGGCCTACTCAACGACATGGTCCGCATCCAGGGTGAGTCGCGCACGTCGACGGCAGTCATTGATCCGATCACAAGTGTCTCGACGGAGATCAATGAGTGGGGACCCGAGGTTGACGAGCATGAGCTCGACGTCCTACGCGAGAAGCTGATGTATCTCTCGCAGAACGCGCGGTATGTAGTGTTTTGCGGGTCGCTGCCGCGCGGGGTTGATCCGGGGCTCTATGGCGATCTGATTCGAGACGTGAGTCGCATGGGAGTGCAGACCGTGCTGGATGCCGATGCTGAACCTCTCCATCTGGGCATGCAATCTGAGCTCACCCTGGTCGTGCCGAATCAGCGAGAGGCCGAGCAGCTCGTGGGTCATGAGTTCAACAGTCCGGCAGATTTTGATGCTGGACTCGGCGAGGTGGCAGCTCTCGGCGCGCGCGACGTGATCATCACGCGTGAGAGCGGATGCGATGCGCTGCTTCATGACGACCGTCAGGAGATGAGAGTTCGAGCAACGGCCCCTGTCCTCGATCCGGTGTCAACCATCGGTGCTGGTGATGCCTTCCTGGCGGGCTATCTTGCCGCTCGCTACCAGGATCAGGACGCGGAGGATGCGATTCGCCAGGCCGTCGCAGCCGGAGCGGCTTCGGTCCTTCAAGCGGGCGCCGGCCGTTTCGATCTCAAGGACTTCCACCGGCTCGCGGGCGACGTTCAAATTGACGTTCTCAACCCTGCAGAAACGGCCGGCTAGCTCACCCGCACGGCGTCGTGGGCCAATGGTACGATCGACGCATGATCGCGCGACACGTATCTCGGGTCCATTTTGACGCCGAGATCGGGCAGCGATACCACTTCGCGGGGCCGAACGTTGAGACCCGTTTGGGCAGATGACGGTCGAGGCTGATCGGATCGAGTTAGAGCGTCTCGTCGCTCTCAATGAGCGGTTTGGCGCAGAGGGGTTGACGTTTGACGACGTGCTGTTGCTGCCGGCGGAGTCGTCAGTTCTTCCCGACGAAGTCACAACGAGGACACAGTTCACCCGTAACGTCGAAGTGGCGATCCCCATCTCCTCAGCAGCAATGGACACGGTGACCGAGGCGCGGCTCGCGATCGCTCTGGCGCGCGAAGGCGGTATCGGCGTTCTGCACCGAAATCTCTCAGTCGAGGAGCAGGCGGCGGAGGTCGACAAGATCAAACGATCGGAATCGGGAATGATCGTTGAGCCTGTCACGTTGCGACCCTTCGATCGAATCGCCGACGCGCTCGCGTTGATGGAGACCTATCACATCTCGGGCGTGCCGATCACGGATGAGACGGGTCTTCTCGTGGGTATCCTGACCAACCGCGACCTACGATTCGAGAACGATACGGCCTTGCCGATCGCCCAGCTGATGACCAGCACGGATCTTGTCACCGTTCCTGTTGGAACAACACTCGACGAGGCGCGTGACGTATTGCATCGACACAAGATCGAGAAGCTCCCCGTCGTTGACGAAGCCGGATATCTCAAAGGCCTCATCACCGTCAAGGACATCCAGAAGCGCATCGACTTTCCGCTCGCGACGAAGGACGATCAGGGACGGCTGCGCGTTGCCGCTGCCGTCGGCGTCGGTGCCGATGCGCTCGAGCGAGCGGAAGTGCTCGTCGCAAACGAGGTTGACGTACTTGTCGTTGACACCTCGCACGGTCATTCGCGTGGTGTCGTCGACACGGTTCGTCGTATCAAGGAACGCTGGGACGTTGACGTCGTCGGCGGCAATATCGCCACCGCGGCGGCAGTGGAGGCGCTCGCCGATGCAGGCGTTGACGCTGTGAAGGTCGGCATTGGCCCGGGTTCGATCTGTACAACGCGCGTTGTTGCCGGAGTCGGCGTACCTCAGATCACCGCGATCCATGAATGCTCTCTTGCAGCGAGACGGTTCGGGATTCCCGTGATCGCTGACGGCGGTATCCAGTACTCGGGTGATATTGCCAAAGGCATTGCTGCAGGGGCACACTCGGTGATGCTCGGAAGTCTGTTTGCCGGAACCGACGAGAGCCCCGGTGACGTGGTGATCTCCCATGGCGAGCGCTTCAAGGAATACCGCGGAATGGGATCAATCGGCGCCATGAAGGCCCGGTCCTTCTCGAAGGACCGATACTTCCAGGCAGATCGCCATGACGTGGCGAAGCTCGTGCCCGAAGGCATTGAGGGGCGCGTCAGCTACAAGGGTGCGCTGCACAACATCGTCTACCAGCTCGTTGGCGGTGTACGACAGGCGATGGGGTATTGCGGCGCGTCGACTCTCGATCAGCTACGAGAGGAAGCACGGTTCTGCCGGATCAGCGCTGCCGGGCTTCGCGAAAGCCACCCTCACCATGTTGCGATCACGAAAGAGTCACCGAACTACCGCGTCACGAGCTAGCGACGACGTGCCGCAGTGACGGAAACCGCGACGGATGCTGTCGGGGTGCGGCACGAAGCAGAGAGCACGACGCTCACTCCTGGCGATCACCATGAGGACGCGCCGGTTCTTGTTGTCGATCTCGGTGGTCAATACGCGCAGCTGATCGCACGCCGCGTACGCGAATGCGGGGTCTACTCAGAACTCGTATCGAGCGCCATCACTCCCGGTGAGGTGTCAGCGCGCAACGCGAGGGCGATCGTTCTTTCGGGCGGCCCGGCGTCGGTCTACGCGGACGATGCGCCTCGCGTCGATCCAGATCTATTCGAGCTGGGCGTGCCCGTGCTCGGAATCTGTTACGGCATGCAACTCATGGCTCAGGAGCTTGGTGGCGCCGTAGATCGAACCGATGCAGCAGAGTTCGGCCGGGCTGACCTTTCGGTTGTGCCGGATGGAAGCCAGCTTTTTCGTGACCAACCGAACGAGCAGACCTGCTGGATGAGCCACCGCGACTCCGTCGTAGCCGCTCCCGCAGGGGCCCGCGTCGTCGCGTCGTCGCCGGCGACACCGATTGCCGCCTTCGAGGACGTCGATGCTCACCGATACGGCGTGCAGTTTCACCCAGAGGTTGTGCACACCCCATACGGAATGGACGTATTGCGTCACTTCCTTCATGACGTTGTGGGCGCTCCCGCGGAGTGGACGGCGGCCGCCGTCGTCGAGGAAGAGGTCGAGCGTATTCGTGCTCACGTCGGCGACGCCAAGGTGCTTTGTGCGCTCTCGGGTGGTGTCGACTCAGCGGTCGCCGCACTCCTGGTGCACAAGGCCGTCGGAGAGCAACTGACATGTGTCTTCGTCGATCACGGCTTCTTGCGCGCCGACGAAGCGGTAAACGTCGTCGGGACATTTGACGAGCATTTTCAGGTGCCGCTCGTTCACGTTGATGCATCCGATCGATTTCTCGCGCGAGTCGCGGGTGTCGTCGACCCGGAAGAGAAACGGCGGAACATCGGTGAAGAGTTCATCCGAGTTTTCGAGGAGGAAGCGAGGAGGCTTGGTGATATTCGCTACCTGGTTCAGGGAACGCTGTACTCGGATGTCATCGAATCTGGCGGTCACGCGGGTGTCGCCGCCAAGATCAAGTCACACCACAACGTGGGCGGCCTGCCCGACGACATGGACCTCGAGCTTGTCGAGCCACTCCGGCTTCTCTTCAAGGACGAGGTGCGACGTGTCGGCGCTGAGCTGGGACTCGCTGAGAACATGGTGTGGCGGCACCCGTTCCCTGGCCCAGGTCTCGCGATCAGGATCATTGGGGAGGTCACCGTCGAGCGCCTTGATGCACTTCGCGCGGCCGATGCGATCTTGCTCGACGAGATTCGCAAGGCCGGTCTCTATCGAGAACTGTGGCAGTGTTTCGCTGTTCTGCCCGCGGTTCGATCAGTAGGCGTTCAGGGCGACGAGCGAACCTACGCCTACCCGATCGTCATCCGAGCAGTCACCTCCGAGGACGCCATGACCGCAGATTGGGCGTACCTGCCTCATGAAGTGCTGCAGGTGATCTCGACGAGAATCATCAACGAAGTACCGCAAGTGAATCGCGTCGCTCTCGACATCTCGTCGAAGCCGCCGGCGACCATCGAGTGGGAATAGGCACACGGCTGGAGACTGTCACGGTCTGGTCGTCGTGATCGGTCGCGTCTAACGAAACGCTGCGACCAGCGCACTTCCGGCCACGACGAGTACTCCAGCGAAGACCAACCTCCGCCCGATGGCGTCTGCGCGTCGCCCGATGACGAGAGCGGCGAGCCCGATCGCCCACAGCGACTGCGTCGCGTTGAGCGGCGCGACCAGGGTGACCTCGCCTCGATCGAAGGCTGCGAGCAACGCCGCATATGCGAGGCCCAGGGCAATACCTGCCGGCAGGAACGGAAGGAACGCGGAGGAGATACGTCGCCGTGCGCGCGTTCCTTGACGGGCCCCGACATAGAGCAAGACGGCCACTGCCGCGGCTCCGAGGGATACCGCCGAGGCGAGCAGTACAGGCGGCGCCTCTTCATCCGCGATTGCGCGCAGCAGATTGTCGCGCGTCGCGAACAGGATGGCGCAGGCGAGCGCAAGGGCAAGCCCGATCGCGCGGAATTCGGCCGGGCGAGCACTTTCCCAGGCGAGTGCGATCCCCCCGAGAACGATCAGCGCGGTACCGATCCCGAGAGCAAAATGTGGGCGTTCGCCAAGAGCCCAGATCGCGATGATCGCGGAGAGAACCGGTGCCGTCCCAATGACGATCGCCGTGCGCGACGGACCCGCGGTTCGAACGGCGTGGACGAAGAGAATCTGCGCGATGCCCGGCGCTGCTATGCCGAGGGCAACATATGGCCAGAGCTGTGACCAGGACGTGCTCTCGAGCTGACCAGCCCCCGCCGCGAGGGCAACTCCAATCGCAGCGCCGACCACGGCGGTCACCGCGGCTCCGGCCTCCGCATCCGCTCCACGGCCGAGTGCCCAGCGTGCTGCGACCGCAATAAGGCCGAATAGCGCGCCGGCCGCGAGGGCTAGCGCGACTGTCGTCACGTTCGGCGTTGTGGAAGCAGGGCCACCCGTCCACGCTAGCGGGTGAGGCCCTACGCTAGGGCTGGCTGTCAGTCAGGCGTTTGGCGCTGAGCAGCCGGTCTGGCCTGCCCTCTGCTCTCACCCCCACAGACGTGCGCGAGAATTGGTCGTCAACCCGCGCTCATCGGTGGACTCGCGGTTGTGGCGATATCTGCGCTCAGCCTTGCGTGGATCGAGTCGGTTGTAGCCATCGGATTCGCGCTCTTTGGGCTGGGTCTCGGATGGATAGTCGCCTACGTCGCTGGTAGCGCTGAGCTCGTAGATCGCACGCCGCCGACCGAACGGGGCAAGCTGCTTGGCTTTGGTGACCTCGGCGCAAGCTTCCTGGCCGCATGTCTGACACTGCTCGGTGGCTTTCTGCTCAATGAGTTCGGCCCAGCTGCTCTCGCGCTTCTCACTGGCATCGCGGCTCTTCTGCCGATGTTGTGGATCTCGCGTGATGCGATCCGCCCCGGCTTTGGCGAAGTGGCTGGTACACTCAGATCCCGCTGACGGCATCTTGCCGTCCGTACCTCTCTGGAGTGACATTGCCAAACAAGCAGCGCACCTGGACGGCCAAACCCGGTGAAATATCTCAAGCGTGGTACATCGTCGACGCTGAAGGTATGACGCTTGGTCGGCTGGCTACCGCAATAGCAGAGACCCTTCGGGGTAAACGCAAGCCGGAGTACACGCCGCATGTCGATACGGGCGATTTTGTCGTGGTGATCAACGCGGAAAAGGTGCATGTGACAGGAAACAAGCTTGACCAGAAGATCTATTACCGGCACTCCGGCTACCCCGGAGGGCTGCGTCAACGCACGCTCCGCGAGGAGCTCGAGCGCCGGCCGGCCGAGGTCGTTCGCCGCGCCGTCAAGGGAATGCTGCCGAGAAATCGTCTGGCTCGAACTCAGATAACGAAGCTCAAGGTTTATGTGGGACCAAATCATCCGCACGAGGCGCAGCAGCCCGTGCCGTTGGCGAATATCGGAGGCAACGCGTGAGCAGCCAGATTGCGGAGTATCGCGGCACGGGCAAGCGCAAGACGTCGATCGCTCGCGTCATCTTGCGCCCCGGCGATGGCGAAATCACGATCAATGGGAAGAAGTTCGAGGAGCATTTCCCGCGCGCCACGCTGCAGGTTGCGGCGCTGGCACCGCTTGAGCTTGCAGGGATGCGAGACCGGTTTGACGTACGCGCGCGGCTACATGGCGGCGGTATCTCTGGCCAGGCGGGAGCGCTGCGCCACGGTATCGCGAGAGCTCTGGTCGAGGCCGATCCTGGTCTTCGGACAACGCTCAAGCGCGAAGGTTTCTTGACCCGCGACGCTCGCGAAGTCGAGCGCAAGAAGGCGGGATTCAAGAAGGCGCGCAAGCGGCCGCAGTTCTCGAAGCGCTAGTTCGGCCAGTCCGTCCATGACGCCCACGCGAACGTACTTCGGTACGGACGGAGTGCGCGGCATCGTTGGCGACACCTTGACCGCTGACCTTGTTCGACGCCTCGGACGAGCGTTCGGCGTCCAAAGTCAGAGCAAACAGGTCCTAATCGGCCGCGACACGCGCTCGTCGGGCGAGCGGCTCGAGCGAGTGCTTGCCGCAGGTATTCAGGACGCGGGGGCTACAGCTCAACTCGCCGGTGTTCTGCCGACGCCCGCGGTCGCTTTGCTCGCTGAGAGCGAGGGCGCGGTGATCTCTGCGTCACATAATCCGCCCGAGCACAATGGAGTCAAGTTCTTCGCCGCGGGCGGGCGCAAACTCACAGATGGCGAGGAAGCCGAGATCGAAGCCTTGCTCGATACGTCTGGTCAAGGCGGCGGCGATCTCGTCACGGTCGACGGAGCCGCCGAGCGCTACGTCGATCTCGTGACTGCACGGTTCGGGTCGCCACTGGATGGGCTCGAGTTCGTGTGCGACTGTGCCAACGGGGCGATGGCCGGGATTGCGCCGCCAGCGCTCGAGGCGCTCGGCGCTCGCGTGACAGCAATAGGGTCCGAGCCCGACGGGAGCAACATCAATGTTGGCTGCGGCGCAACTGACCTTTCATTGCTGGCCAAGACCGTTCGTGCCGGAACCTACGACCTCGGCCTCGCATTTGATGGCGACGGAGATCGGCTCATGGCGGTTGACTCGCGAGGTTCCGTCGTTGACGGTGATGCGCTGCTCGCGATCCTTGCCTTGAAACTTGACGTCGAAGCCGTCGCAGTCACCGTCATGACGAACGCGGGATTCCACGAGTTGATGGCGGCCAACGACATTCGCGTTATCACGACGGACGTCGGCGACCGCTACATCGTGGAGGCACTCCAACGCGAGGGTGCGTTGCTCGGCGGTGAACAGTCGGGCCACATTGTGTACCTCGATGGCCACACAACTGGCGATGGGTTGGCGGCAGCGATGATGCTGTGCGGATCGCTCGTCGAATCCGGTCGTACGCTGTCGGAACAAGCTGAGCTCCTCGTTCCCTGGCCACAGGCCACAAACAATGTGGCAGTGCGCACAAGGAAGATCAGTCCCCTGATCGAGGAGACGGTCCGAGAGCTCAATGACGAGCATGCGGGTTCAGCGCGAGTTCTTGTCAGACCGTCAGGCACGGAGGCGCTTGTTCGTGTTCTGGCCGAGGCACGTGACGCCTCTCTCGCCAGAGATCTCTGCGATAGACTCGCCGCACTTGTTGAGGATCAACTCAGCTGATTCGGCGGAATCAGGACGCTGTTGAGGCGCCGCGGGCGAGACCGTCGACAAGAAGATTTGCTGTTGCGCAGGAGATGGACTTGAGCATCAGGGCGCTACGTTCGACAATGGTTGAGGAGACCTAGCGATTTGTGTGGAATCATTGGATACGTCGGGTCACGGCCCGCGCAGCCCCTTCTCCTTCAGGGATTGGAGCGGCTTGAGTATCGCGGCTACGACTCCGCGGGCATCTGCCTGGTCGGCGCCGACGATCTGCGGGTAACCAGGGCGGTAGGAAATCTCTCGAACCTCAAGAGCGAGCTCGATACGGCTGACGAGTCCTCGCTCACTACCGGTATTGGTCATACGAGGTGGGCGACACACGGCACAGTTCGGGTCGAGAACGCACACCCGCTCGTAGGCTCACCCGAGGGCGATATTGCCGTCGTCCTGAACGGGATCGTGGAGAACTACCGAGAGCTACGCGCGAGCCTCGTACACGACGGCCATGTCCTGACATCCGAGACCGATGCCGAGTGCGTTGTCCATCTTGTCGAGCGCCACTACACCGGCGATCTGGTCGAAGCCGTGCGTGCTGCATACGCGGAGCTCGAAGGTCACTACGCGTTCGTTGTGGTGCACCGCAGCCATCACGGGGTGATGGTCGGCGCGCGACGACAGTGCCCGCTCGTAGTTGGGCTCGGTGACGGCGAGACCTTCGTTTCGTCATCGATCGCTGCCTTCCTCAGCCAGACCTCTCGAGTCAAGCTGGTCGAGGAGGACGAGATAGCGGTCATAACGGCCGATGGAGTCGAGGTGTTCAGCGGCGAGGGCCAACCTGTCGAGCGTGAAGAGACCGCTGTCGACTGGGACGACGAAGCCGCGGAGAAGGGCGGCTACGAGACATTCATGCTGAAGGAGATTCACGAGCAACCGGATGCAGTGAGAGAGACGATCGGCGATCGCATTCGCGGTGGACGCCTTGTCCTCGAGGACTTTGGCCTCGGTGACGTTGAGATGCAAAACCTGCGGCGCATGGTGGTTCTCGCGTGTGGAACTGCGTATCACGCGGGCGTTGTCGGTCGCTACCTCGTTGAGGAGTGGGCGCGCCTGCCGTGCGAACCAGACATTGCGAGCGAGTGGCGCTACCGCAATCCGGTGCTTTCTCGCGACACGCTCGTGGTGGCGATCTCGCAATCCGGTGAAACAGCGGACACGCTCGCGGCGATGAGCCTGGCGCGCGAGAAAGGTGCGCACACGGTTGCGATCACGAACATGATGGGAACACAGATCACGCGAGAGGCCGACAGCGTGCTCTACACGCGCGCGGGTCTTGAGATGGGCGTGGCGGCGACGAAGACGTTTACGGCGCAGGTCACACTTCTCACGTTGCTGGCTCTTCGCCTCGCGGAGGTGCGCAAGACACTCGAGCCCTATGCAGTAGCGTCACTGACGGAAGAGGTCGAGCGACTTCCGTCACAGATCGAGGAGTTCCTCGCGGGTGCGCACCCAATCGATGAGGTCGCCCAGCGCCATCACCAGAAGCCTTTCTTCCTCTACCTCGGCCGACACGTCGGGCTTCCTGTGTGCCTCGAAGGGGCGCTCAAGTTGAAGGAGATTTCATACATCCCGACGGAGGCGTATTCGGCCGGCGAGATGAAGCATGGCCCGATCGCGCTCCTTGATGAAGAAACGCCCGTCGTCTGCATCGCGACCGATTCGCACGTATACGACAAGATGGTCTCGAACATTCAGGAAGTCAAGGCGCGCGGTGCTCAGGTAATCGCGATAGCGACCGATGGGAACGAAGACATTCAGCATCATGCGGACGATGTGATCTTCGTTCCGCGAACTCACGCATTTCTTCAACCCATCGTCGCAACGCTCCCACTTCAGCTCCTCGCGTACCGCATCGCTCGACTTCGCGGCTTGAACGTCGATCAGCCGCGCAACCTGGCAAAAACCGTCACGGTCGAGTAGCAGCAACGGAGGCGGGCAGATCAGCCTGTTCGCGTCGGGACAACAGGGACGGGCGCCTACACTAGGTCAGTGCGCGTCGGTGTCGACATCATCGAGATTGCGCGGGTCGACCGCGCCATGCGGCGCTACGCGGGGTTCCGGTCTCGCGTTTTCACGGACGCTGAGCGCGAGTACTGCGAATCGCGACCAAACCCGCCGCAACACTACGCTGCGCGCTTCGCCGGGAAGGAAGCGGTTGGCAAGGCGCTGGGGTGCGGCGTCAACTTCACCTGGCTCGAGATAGAGATAGCGGGTCGACCCAAACCGTCTGTGACGTTGTCCGGCAGCACGTTGGCGTTTGCCGAGCGCGTGTGCGCCGGCGCAATGGATCTCTCGATGACCCACTCGCGCGAGCTTGCGACCGCGATCTGCATTCTCGAGGACAAGGCGTGACAGACAGCTGGGAGGCGCTCTTCACGGCCTCTGAGATGCGCGCAGCGGAGGCAACCTACTCGGGCCCGACGCTAGATTTGATGGAACGCGCCGGGCGATCGTGTGCGGAAGCTGCCGTCGCTCGGTTTCCAGGCATCGGGCGTTGGGGTGTGCACTGCGGGGGAGGCTCCAACGGTGGGGACGGTCTGGTCGTTGCACGCCACCTGCGCCGCCTTGGAAGGGACGTCGAGCTCGTGCTTCGTTGCGATGCCAACCGATACAGCGGCAATGCCGCGGAAAACTTTCGGCGCTGCCGCGAGCTCGCGATCGACCCGGTCGAGACCCCGACGACAACCGATGGAGTTGTGGATGCGCTACTTGGCACCGGCTTCGTGGGGGAGCTGCGTTCGGAGGCCGGCGCGGCGATCGACGACATCAATCGTCGAGATGGTCCGGTCGTCAGCGTCGATGTGCCGTCGGGTGTCGACGCGTCTAGCGGCGAGATTGGAACGCGAGCCGTTCAGGCCGAGCTGACTGTCAGTTTCCACGCGCGCAAGCTTGGCCATATGGTGGCGCCGGGCTCCCTCTTCTCCGGAGAGGTGATCGTGGCAGATATTGGCCTCGATAGCGCTCAGGCGGCAACCAGGGAGGCCGCGAACGGCCGAATCTGTCCGGGGATCGTGGCACGCATCGGAGCGCGGGCGGCCGGCGACAACAAGTACACCGCAGGCTCGATCGTCGTGGTCGGCGGCTCACCGGGTCTGACGGGCGCACCCGCACTGACTGCGCGCGCGGCTCTTCGCGCTGGAGCAGGTGTCGTTGTCGGATGTGTGCCCGCTAGCCTCAGCGCGGTGTTCGAGGCGCAGAGCCTCGAGGTGATGACTCGTTCGTGCGTTGATCTCGACGGCGTATTGAGTATGGAGGATCTTCCGCTCATCGCCGCGGCTGCGTCGAAGGCTGGCGCCGTTGCCATCGGGCCCGGGCTTGGCAGGGGTGACGTTGCTCGAGATCTCGTCGAAGCGTTGATGAGCGAGTTGACGCAACCCATCGTTCTCGATGCTGATGGACTGTGGGCCCTGGGCGAGAATCTCGAATCGGTTAGTTCTCGAACGAACCCGACCGTCCTGACTCCGCATGCCGGGGAGCTCGGCCGACTTCTGGGGCGTCCGTCAACGTGGGTGGATGCGCATCGGCTCGCGGCCGTCACCGAAGCTTCCGTTCGGGCCGACGCGGTGGTCGTCCTCAAGGGTGCGGACACGCTCGTTGCGAGTGCTGAGAACGGCGTGCTCGTAAGCGACCTCGGTACGCCCGGCCTCGCAACTGCCGGTAGCGGAGATGTCCTTACGGGCATCGTGGCTGCGGCGCTCTCGAGGAGGCTTTGTCCCCTCGACGCCGCCGCGGTCGGCGTTGCCATCGCTGGGCTCGCGGCTCGTCGGGCAGCTGCACAGGTCGGTATGCCCGGCTTGATCGCCAGCGACGTCGTTGGTGCGATACCGGCGATCGTGGCTGGCGCTCAGGGGCTGCCCGGACCGATCTCCTCGGGAGCTTTGAACGCGGGTCCAGCTGGCCGAAGCCTGCGATGACGTCGACGAGGCGCTCGACGCACATCAGTCCGACCGACGTGCGGGCCCG
>JAUXJK010000254.1 GCA_030624785.1 Actinomycetes bacterium | reverse complement strand
CGCCGTGCTCCAGTTTTCGTAGCTGACGTTTGAATACGCGCTCGCTACGCGGGTAGTGGCGAAGCTCGTGAAGACCGAGGCCATCCGGCGCATCGAACTCGAAATATGCCTTGTAGACCCGCGTTGTGTTACCAACGTTGCGCACATGAGCGCCCGCCGGCGCGCGAAGGGCGAGCGCCGGATCGCGTTGGCCGCGTCGTTCAGCACGGTCTCAGCGTAGCTACCTCGCCGAAGGCGAATGTCGGCGCCTAGACCGTCCACGTCGAACCGCTCGAGGGTTGTCGCTCAAGCCAGTTGCCACGATGCCGACCTAGACGACATGGGTCAAGCAGCGCGCTCCGTCGTGAGCTTTGGTACGGTCAGGTCTCTGGGTAACGCCCTGCCAATGCTTCGTTCCCGCAGCACAGGGATCGCGTTTCTCGCCGCAGCTCTCGCACTCTTTGCAGCTGGGTCTGCCGACGCACGTGTACTTTCGCCGAACACCGTGCCCAAGCGGCTGATCTTCCCGGTTGTCGGGTCGTCACACTTCACGAACGATTTCGGTGCGCCACGGCCACAGGGATACCACCAGGGGAACGACATCATCGGACCGTGGCGCTCCCCAGTTGTTGCGGTCGAGTCGGGCACGGTCACTCTCTGGACAGCGTCAGCCCGAGCTGGCTGCATGTTGTGGCTCAACGGTGATAGTGGCACGCGATACGCGTATATCCATCTGAACAACGACCTCACGTCAAGGAACGACAACAGTGGTGGCTGCGTGCCAGGGATCGCCTACGCGCCTACTCTTGCTAACGGCCAACACGTCAAAGCCGGGGAACTCATCGGATTCAACGGTGACTCGGGTGACGCAAACGGTGGCGTCTACCACGTTCATTTCGAGCTTCAGCAACGTTCTGGTGTGTCGATCTCGCCGTACAAGTGGCTCCGCAAGGCGCGGCCGTTGTTGTACCCGGTCGTCAAACATGTTGGCCCCGAGGGCATTGGCTTCAAGCTTCAGGGCACCGTCGTCGCCACGCGTAAGTCGGCGGAAGGGGTGCACCTTGTCGTCAAATCGAGCTTCTTGCGCGCGACGGACGGCTCGAAATATGACGTCGACCGCAAGGTCTTTTTCACAATCAACGCTGACACCAGGGTTCTTGCCAAGAAGGGCCGCAAACGTAAGGTCTCCAAGCTCGCTGTAGCGAAACCGGGCCGCAAGGTCACGGTCTGGACGCTGCCGGTGCAACCGACGGTTGACACTGCGCTCGGCAAGCGCGGCGCACTCACCGCGAGTCGCGTACTCGTCGTGCGCTGAGCGACTGAGAGTCACTCCTTTCTCTACTAGGGTGCGCGCTGGTCGCGAAATCCCGCCCCGGTTCCCGGCGAGGGCCCCGAGCATCCGGCGGCCGACCCCTGGCCTCCCAACCCCTCGCAGTAGAGTCGGCCCGACGAAACCACGAAGGAGCGCGTCGATGACCACTTATGTCGCGGACGACCTGAGCGTGCTGCCGTTCACCCACGAAGTAAAGGCGGGCCCATACGTTGATCCGCCTCGCGAGACGGTGCGTGATTCACTGAGCAAGCTGGGCGTGTGGGACCGCTCTTTCTCTCCCGACCAGCTGATCGAATGGATGGACGCGGCCGGGATCGAGAAGGCACTCATTCCGGCTCAGGTGGCGGGAACGTGGCAGGTGAGCTATGAGACCGTCGCAGAGCTCTGCAGCGGACATCCCGATCGCCTCTATGGCATGGCCGGCTTTGATCCCGAGGACATCATGGACGGCACGCGCAAGCTCGAGTACGGCGTGAACGATCTCGGGTTCGTCGGTGCTCACTGCTACCCGCACTGGCTTCAGATTCCCATAGACAGCCGGGAGTTCTATCCCCTGTACGCAAAGTGTGTCGAGCTCGACATTCCTGTTCAGATCCAGGTCGGCCTTGCGTTCCAGAAGACCCGGGCGAGCATGGGTTTCCCCCGCAGCTGTCGACCAGATTGCCGTTGATTTTCCCGATCTGAAGATTGTGGGCATTCACGCCGGCTACCCGTGGGAGCGGGAGATGGTCGCCGTGGCGTGGAAGAACGCCAACGTCTACATCGGCTGCGATACCCATCCGCCGAGCACCTGGGCTCTCGAGGTTCTCGACTATCTCAAGGGCGATGGGCGCGAAAAGTGCATGTTCGGCACCAACTATCCGTGCCTCGACTTCTCGGAGGCCATCAGCCAGGTGGGCGATCTCGGCCTGGAGGCCGACACGCAGGAGCTCCTCCTGAGGAGAAATCTACGACGGCTCTACAAGCTCGCCGACTGAAGATCGGGAGCTGTGCTCGAGCGCGGTGACGACGACTACGCGGCGCGATGGCCAGCGACGAGCGAGTCGAGCAGGTGCTGCGAGGCGGCGGCAATCTCCTCGATCGCCTGCTCGAAAACGGCTTCGTTGGCCTTCGACGGGTTCCGGTAGCCCGAGATCTTCCGAACGTACTGGAGCGCGGCGGCCCGGACTTCGTCGTCGGTCGCCTTCTCTTCGCTTGAGCGGAGCACTTTGATGCTTCTACACATGGCTCAAGTCTATGCCGCTCGGGTCGGGCTCGGCTCAGGCGCCGCTACGCTGCTGGCGAAGTCGAACGGAAACGACAACCTGGAGGTCGTGGCATGAGCGCGACATCTTCGATGAGTGCCGAGACGAAGCGCGATCGTTTCGGGAACGAGTGGGCCGCCGGTGTTCCCTATGCGCGTGGCGCAATCCTCTCGTCGACCGAGGACGACTTCAAGAAGATGCAGGTTGCGTGGAGTCATATCCGTCGCCGAGGGGCCGAGCAGACCTTCAACTTCTCCGGGCTCGAGCACGGCCTGCCGCTTGAGCCAGAGGAGCTCCCCATTGCGAGCGATTTCCTGGCGCCCGCGCTCTATTTCGACGAGTTTCAGACGGCCGCGCTGTCGCACATGGGCGGCGATTGCGAGTATCACGATGCAGCGTTGTTCAACCGGATCACGGGGGCGACGCTCGCGACCCATCTTGCGCTCGTCGAGGCGGGCGACGTTGTGGTGGGTGTATCGGCGAGCTACAGCCACCCGTCGGTGCCTCGCGCCTCGGCGCGTGTCGGCGCGACCCTGATCGACACGCGAGGCATCGATCAGTTCGGAGCAGCGTTGGCCCGCGAGCCTGATGTTGCGCTGGTTGTGCTGACGCGTCTCGCGGTGACGTACGAGATCCTGCCCCACGAGCAGATCGCCGCGATCGTGCAGATGGCACACGCGAGGAAGATCCCTGTCTATCTCGATGACGCTGGTGGCGCGCGCGTCGGCCCGGCTGTCTTCGACCAGCCGAAGGCTCTCGAGCTTGGGGTTGACGTCGCAGCGACCGGGCTTGATAAATACGGAACGCAGGGGCCGAGACTCGGAGTTCTTGTGGGCGAGAAGGAACTGGTGGCGGCGATTCGGGCGCGCGGCTTCGAGCTCGGTGTTGAAGCGCGGCCGCTGTTCTATCCGGCGGCGACTCGATCGCTGGCGGAGTCGACGCCGGAGCGCGTTCGCGAGCTTGTTGCGGTGACGCAGACGGTGGCCGACGCGCTCAAGGTGCGTATCGGTTCACGCCTTCACGAGACCGAGGTGATCGCCGAGCTGCTCGCCGACGACATTCTGGAGCTCTCCATGGAGCGGGCGGACCTTCAGGAAGCTCCCATCGTTCCGTATGAGGCGAGTGCGGCGCTCGCGATGCTTCTGCTCCGCGACGCCGGAGTGATCAGTGTCCACTTCGTGGGCCTTCCACCGGGAACGTCGGCGCTCATGTTCAAGTTCATCTCACCCGAAGCACTCGGCAAGTTCGGTGGCGCCGAGAGCTACGCTGCCGCGATCGACGAAGCTCTCGACAAGCTTGCGGAGCTTCTACGCCAGCCGGACGCACTTCGCGAGCTGTTGCTCGGTGTGGCGGCATAGCCAAGGAGGACGCAATGTCGGAATGTGATCTCACTCTGCGCAACGGCCGTGTTGTGACGCCGCACGGGGT
>JAUXJK010000048.1 GCA_030624785.1 Actinomycetes bacterium | reverse complement strand
GCGCTCACTGTGCTCATGGGGTCCAACGGCAGCGGCAAATCAACGCTCATGAACGCGATCGCCGGTCTCGTCGAACCGCTCAGGGGGAGCTTGGCCGTTCTCGGCAATCCTCCACCTCCAGATCCCGGGTCGATCGCGTACGTCCTGCAGGCAACAGCTGCAGATGCCCTGCTGCCGATCACTGTCCGCGAGATCGTGACGATGGCACGGTTCGCTCATCGCGGCCTGTTGGGTCGACTACAACGATCCGACCGTGATGCCGTTGATCGGGCACTGGCCACGATGGAGTTGCAGCAGGTCGCAAACCGCCGTTTTAGCGAGCTCTCAGGGGGCCAGCGCCAGCGCGCACTGGTTGCTCAAGGGCTCGCACAGGAAGCTGAGATATTGCTACTCGACGAGCCCATGACCGGGCTCGACCTGGTGAGTCGAGCCCGCATCCTCGACGTGCTGAACGCTCAACGCGAGGAGGGGAGAGCCGTGATCATGGCGAGTCACGATCTCGATGACGCCATGCTGGCGGATCACGTACTGCTTCTTGCGGGCCGCGTCGTGTCCGAGGGCCCACCCGCGATAGCGTTGGCTCCCGATCGACTACGCGAGGCGTATGGTCACCGGTACCTCGAGGTCGATGAGACCGTCGGGATCCTCGATGATCATCATCACCACGGTCACGGCGCACACACCGAGACAAGGTAGGAGCCAGACATGCTTCAACGCTTCTTTATTCAAAAGGTCATGAGTCCGTTCCACAATCTCGTGTACCGGGCCTCGGGCGGGCGCTGGATGGCGAAGATGAGCGGCCTCCCGGTGCTTCAACTCACGACGACGGGCCGGAAGTCGGGGAAGACCAGGACGGCTCCTCTCCTGTATGTCGAGGATGGTGATGCATTCGTCGTCATCGCGTCGTTCGGCGGTCAGCCGAACCATCCGGCTTGGTACCTCAATCTTCAGGCGAATCCGAGCGCGACCGTTCGGATCGGTGCTGAGACGATCGATGTGCGCGCGGAAGACACCGAAGGCGACGAGCGCACGAGGCTCTGGAACCGTGTAACCGAAGCCTCGAGTGCGGGCTACGACGGCTACCAGGAGAAGACCGATCGAGAGATTCCGGTCGTCATGCTTCACCGCGCCTAGAGGTCGCCAATCGCGGCGCTATGAATGCGTACACGGCCTGACGCGCGACGCAGCTATGATCGGCCACCACGCCGCGGCGACACCGTGGCGGACGCGGAGGTGCACAACGCTGTGAGCGTCCTAGATCTCTTTTCTCTCGAGGGCCGATCCGTTGTCGTTACCGGTGCGGGTAGCGGATTGGGAAAAGCAATCGCCGAGGCGACCGCGGAGGCCGGTGGCAACATCGTGTGCGCCGGTCGCTCCGCCGCAACCGACGTCATTGCGTCGGAGATTCAATCCTCCGGCGGGCGAGCTGTTGCGCAGCGCACCGACGTGACCGATGAGCAGGCTGTCGAGGCGCTGATGCAGCGAGCGGTCGATGAGTTCGACGCGCTCGACGTCGTGTTCTGCAACGCGGGCTCCTCTGACTACTTCAAGCGGCCGCACGAGGTCTCACTCGACGAATGGGGAGACGTGATCGCGACTAATCTCACGAGCGTGTTTCTGTGCGCGAAACATGCCGTGCGCCACATGTTGCCGACGCGCTCAGGAAAGCTCGTCCTGACGGCATCGATCTGGGGGGAGATCGGCGCCGACTCAGCTTCCGTTCCCGGTTATGCGGCGGCGAAGGGCGGTGTGATCAACCTGACCCGCGAGTTGGCGGTTGAGTACGCAAACGATGGGCTCACGGTAAACGCGCTCTCGCCCGGTTTCTTCTCGACGAATATCGGCCAGGACAAGGAGGTCGATTCGGCAATCATCGACAGACTTGTCGACGGCGCACTCAGGCGCATGCCGACTGGACGCATCATGGATCCCGACGAGATCAAGGGTGCGTCTGTATTTCTCGCGTCCCGGGCATCAGACGCACTGAATGGACATATCCTGACGGTCGACGGCGGCCTGCTTGCCGCGTAGTCGAGTAGAGAGGCGATGACGATGTCGACGACGCCCGCAGCTCAGTTGCTCGAGCGGGAACGCAAGGTCTTTGAACAGCGGACGCCCGTGTCTGGCGAACGGTTCGCTCGAGCGCAGGCGGTGTTCCCCGGGGGTGACACGCGCGCAGCGACCTTCTATGCGCCCTATCCGGCGACGATCGCCGAGACTGCGGGCACACGCCTGGTCGACGTCGATGGCAATGAGTACATCGACATGCTCTTCAACTACACATCGATGATCGTGGGCCATGCTCACCCGTCGATCACGGACGCGGTGACGCGGACGTTTTCGCGCACCACGCCGGTTGCCGCACCGGTCATCGGTCAGATCGAGCTGGCCGAGGAGATCGTGAGGCGCGTTTCGAGTGTTGAGCAACTCCGCTTCGTCAACTCGGGAACCGAAGCCACGATGGGGGCGACGCGCATTGCTCGTGCAGCCACGGAGCGCGACATCGTGATCAAGACGATCGGCGGGTACCACGGGTCATTTCCTGATCTGGACTACTGGCTTCGGCCGGATCGCTTTCCGGCTGGAGTTCCAGACTCGAGCCCGCTCCGCGTCATTCCGTATAACGATCCGGACGCGCTTGAGGCGGTGCTGGGAGAATGCGGAGAGGGCTGTGCAGCATTGATCATCGAGCCTGTGATGGGGACCGCGGGCGTGATTCTCCCGACCGACGACTTCCTGAGCGCAGCCCGCGAGCTGACGCACGCCGCGGGTGCGCTGTTGATCGTGGACGAGGTGATCACGTTTCGTCTTGGGCGTGGCGGCGCTCAGCAACGTCTTGGCATCGAGCCGGATCTCACGACGCTGGGGAAGGTGATCGGCGGTGGCCTCCCCGTCGGAGCAGTTGGAGGCTCGGCGTCGCTGATGCAGGTTCTGACTCCGGGCGCTGAAAAGGCAGTGTCGCTTTCGGGGACGTTCAACGGGAATGCAGCGACGATGGCCGCCGGCCTCGCAACCCTTGAACTGCTGGACGACGAGGCGTTTGCGAGACTTGATGTCCTCGGCGATCGCCTCGCCGACGGCTTGCGCACGGCGATCGCGCGGCATGGCGCACCAGCCCAAGTGACGAGCATTGGCTCGCTTGTGAATATTCACTTCACCGAGGAGAAGCTTCTTGATGCCGGGGCGAGTCTTGCTGCTGACGCTGAGACGGCCGCGGCGTTCCACCTGGGGCTACTGAACCGTGGAATCTTCATTGCGACGCGCGGCCTGTTCGCCGTCTCGACCGTTACGACCGAGGCCGAGATTGATCAGACCGTTGAGGTTGCAGGCGAGATGCTTGCGGCGCTTGCCTAGCGCGACACTTTTCTACTCGCGCTGAAACGGTCTCGGCCACAAGCTCGTCGAAGGGAATGCGCTCGCTTGAGCGCGTCCTGTCCGACGATTGCCGTGAAGGGGTAGGAGCCAACCATGATTCGAGATAGTAGGGGGCGCTTCATCCCGCACTGCGAGGCTCCGGGAGGCCGCGAGCGCGAGGCAGAGCGCGCTAGGCTCGTGTGGCATGTCCATCGAGCACGCGCGAGCGGACCACTTCGAGCATCCAAGCGAACTCTGGCGCGCGAGCGAGCCGCGTGCGTCCTATGACGTCCTCGTCGTCGGAGGCGGCGGCCATGGTCTCGCCACGGCCTACTACTTGGCGAAAGAGCACGGCCTCACGGACATTGCGGTGCTTGAGAAGGGCTGGTTGGGCGGCGGCAACATCGCCCGGAATACAACGGTGATTCGCTCCAACTACCTTTGGGACGAGAGCGCCGCGATGTACGAGCACTCCTTGAAGCTCTGGGAAGGCCTTTCTGAGGAGCTCGAGTACGACCTACTTTTCGATCAGCGCGGAGTTCTCAACCTCGCTCACAACCTCCACGAAGTCCGCGAAGGCATTCGCCGCGTCAACGCCAACCGCTTGAACGGTGTCGATGCAGAGTGGCTTGATACAGACGGTGTGAAGGAGTTCTGCCCGATCGTCAACACGTCGAGCGATCTTCGGTATCCCGTTCTTGGGGCGACGCTGCAGCGTCGGGGTGGTATTGCGCGGCATGAGCATGTGGCATGGGGATATGCCACAAGGGCATCTCAGCTTGGCGTTGACATCATCGAGGGTTGCGAGGTCACGGGCATCGACGTCGCGGGCGGTCGGGCGACAGGCGTTCAGACAACGCGAGGGCCGATCTCGGCGAACAAGGTTGCGCTTGTCGCAGCAGGCCATAGGTCCGTTCTCGCGGAGATGGCGGGTCTGCGGCTGCCGGTTCAGAGCCATCCTCTGCAGGCCCTCGTCTCCGGGCTCCTGGAACAACGGCTTGGCTGCGTCGTCATGTCGGGCGCTGTGCACGTATACGTGAGCCAGGCGCACAAGGGGGAGCTCGTGATGGGCGCCGGCATCGACGCCTACAACTCGTACGCTCAACGGGGTTCGTTCCACGTCATCGAGAAGCAGATGGCCGCGGCCGTGGAGCTCTTTCCGATCTTCAGCCGGGCGCAGATGTTGCGGACATGGGCCGGCATCGTCGACGTCTGCCCCGATGCCTCGCCGATCGTTGGTCTCACACCGATTGAGGGTCTCTTCCTCAACTGTGGTTGGGGAACGGGAGGCTTCAAGGCCACGCCCGGGTCGGGCTGGACGCTTGCCCACACCATCGCAACCGGCGAGCCCCACAGGTTGAACGCTCCATTCGCGCTCGATCGCTTTGCCCACGGCCGGCTCATTGACGAGCACGGGGCAGCGGGAGTGGCGCACTAGTGCTTCTCATCTCATGTCCGTGGTGCGGCGAGCGCGACGAGGTCGAATTCCACTACGGGGGCGAGAGTCACATCGCCTACCCGGACGACCCTGAGGCGATCACCGACGATGCGTGGGGGGAGTTTCTCTTTGTTCGAAACAATCCGAGCGGCGAATTCCGCGAGCGCTGGCTACACACGCACGGTTGCCGTCGCTGGTTCAACTTGCTCCGAGACACCTCGACACACGAGATCGTCCGTTCCTATCGCATGGGCGAGTCTGCTGACCAGTCTTCAGGCGCAGAAAGAGAGTCAGATTGAGCCGTCTCACTCAAGGTGGCCGGATCGATCGATCACGACCCGTGTCTTTTAGCTTCGACGGAGGCCAACGGCGCGGATTCGCGGGCGACACGCTTGCATCTGCTCTGCTCGCGAGCGGCGAGCGCGTTTTCGGACGGAGCATCTACCACGATCGACCTCGAGGCATCGTTGCGGCAGGAAGAGACGAGCCGTGCGCCTACGTTCAACTCGGGGAAGCCGGACAGTCGGAGCCGATGCAGCAGGCGACTCGGGTCGAGATCGTCGAGGGACTTGTGGCGGCACCGCTTGCCGGCATCGGATCGCTCGCTGCCGAGGCCGATCCCGACCGCTACGACAAGGTGCATGCGCATTGCGACGTTCTCGTTGTCGGCGCGGGCCCAGCCGGAATCGCGGCGGCCTGGGCCGCTGGACGTACTGGCGCGCGAACGCTTCTTCTTGAAGACGACTCTGCACTGGGCGGCCAGTTGCTGGGTGTCGCAGCCGAGTCGCCCGGCGCGGCGGGTCGGACATGGCTCGACGAGAAACTTGCTGAGATCGCAACGTTCCGCGAGACGCGCGTGCACACCCGAACCATTGTGAGCGGGCTCTACGACGGCGGCAGCGTCTACGCACTAGAGACGCGAATCCGACCAGGGGAAGCGGGCGCACCGGGCGTCAGCGCTCGTAGGTTGTGGCAGATTCGTGCGCGCCAACTTGTGCTGGCGGCCGGCGCTCTCGAACGTCCGGTCGCGTTCTCGGGTAACGACCTGCCCGGCGTCATGCTGGCAGGCGCGGCACGCATGTACCTCAACCGATTTGGGGTTCGGTGTGGAGAGCAAGCGGTCGTGTTCACTACGAACGACAGCGCATATTCGGCCGCACTCGAACTGCATCGGGCTGGCTGCACGATCAAGGCGATCGTCGACACACGCGATGACCCTCGGAGCGTCTTCGTGAGCCGCGCTCGCGAGGCTGGCATCGACGTACGCTCCGGCTCTGCTGTGGCCGTGGCTCACGGCGGCGACGGGATCGAAGCCGTCACAGTTGGCAGGCTTCTCGGCGAGAGTTCTGTGGTTTCAGAGCTTGACGCTCTGGATTGTGACCGGCTGCTCGTCTCGGGTGGTTGGGACCCCCAGACACAGCTGCTTCGACAGGTCGGAGCTCGGATGGTTGCCCAGGGGGCCAGCTCCGGCTTCGGCATCGAGACTCCTCCGCCAGCTTCCACGTTGGCCGGCGCATGCAACGGCACCTTCCTGCTCGGGACGACCCTGAGCGAGGGACCGGCCGCGGGCGAGCGGGCGGCTCTAGCAGCTGGATTTCGAGCGGAGCCGGTTGTCGTTCCCGATGTTGCGGAGCCACTCGAGGAGGCGCCACGGCCGGTGTTCTTCGTGGCTCCGCCTGACGGTGATCTCTCCTCCTGCTACGTCGATCTGCATCGTGACGCGACGGTCGACGACGTGCAACGTGCGGTCGGTGCGGGTCTGACGTCGATTGAGCACGTCAAGCGCTATACGTCGGCGGGCACTGGCGCCGAACAGGGCCGTACGGCCACCGTGAACGTGGCTGCAGTGACGGCGGAGCTGATCGGTGCGCCGCTCACGGAGGTAGGTCTGCAGAGCGCGCGGCCGCCGATCATCCCACTGGCGTTTGGCGCCATGGCCGGACGTCACCGGGGCGACCTTTATGAGCCGGTGCGGGTCACACCGATCCACAGCTGGCACGTCGAGCAGGGAGCGGTCTTTGAGGATGTCGGTCAGTGGAAGCGTCCCTTGTACTACCCGCTTGACGATGAGGATCTCGATGCAGCTGTACTGCGCGAATGCGCTGCGGTACGGGCAGCGGTTGGAATGGTCGACGCCTCGACGCTCGGAAAGATCGATGTGCGAGGCCCCGACTCGGTTGAGTTTCTCAACCGGGTGTACACGAACGCCTACGAAAACCTGGCGGTGGGAGCGTGCAGGTATGGGTTGATGTGCACGCTCGATGGGATGCTGTTCGACGACGGGGTGGTGATGAGGCTTGGCGAGGAGCACTTCGTCGCTACAACGACCACGGGAGGCGCTGCGGCCGTCCTCGACTGGATGGAAGAATGGTTGCAAACCGAGTGGCCCGACCTCGACGTCTATCTCACCTCTGTGACAGAGCAATGGGCGACCATCGCCATCGTTGGCCCGGCTTCGCGCGACGTGCTTGGACGACTCACGGAGATTCCGCTCGACAACGAGAGCTTTCCGTTCATGGGCATACGCCACGGGGTCGTCGCTGACGTCCCCGCGCGGGTGTCCCGGATCAGCTTCTCAGGTGAGCTTGCGTTCGAGGTGAACGTCGAAGGACTGAGCGGTCTAGCCGTGTGGGATGCCATCTGGCAAGCTGGCCAACCCGAAGGAATCACGCCTTACGGGACCGAGACGATGCACGTGCTGAGGGCAGAGAAGGGATACGTGATCGTCGGTCAAGAGACCGATGGAACCGTCACGCCGGTCGATCTGGGCATGGACTGGATCATCTCGAAGAAGAAGAGCCAGCAATTTGTCGGTAAGCGCTCGCTGCGACGGGAGGACACGGCTCGTCCCGACCGCAAGCAGCTCGTAGGCTTGCTTCCCCACGATCACAAAGTTCGCTTGCCTGAGGGCGCGCAGTTGGTGCTCGACCAGAGTGAACCCGTGCCCATGAGGATGGTCGGCCACGTTACGTCGAGCTACGACAGCGTGGCTCTCGGGCGCACCTTCGCACTCGCCCTGCTTGAATCGGGCTCCGATCGGATGGGCGAGACCGTCTATGCGCCACTTGAAGGTCGCGCTATCGCAGCCGAGGTGACGGGACCGGTGCTCTTCGACCCCGAGAACGAGCGGCGAGATGGCTAGCTCAGCGCCCAGCGAGCCACGCATGGCGCCTCTCTCCGGTTGGGAGAGCCGGTTTGTGGAAGCAAGCGAGTCCGGCGTTGTCGAGCTTGGCGAGCGCCCGTTCCTGGCTCACGTCAACCTCCGGTTGGATCCCTCAAACCTCTCCGCCCGCGCACGTGTTCGCGAGACGCTTGGCGTGGAGCTTCCTCTCTCGCCAAACACCGTTTCCGATGGTGCTGGCCACGCTGCTCTTTGGCTGGCTCCTGATGAATGGCTGCTCGTGGGACCCACCGGGAGTGAAGGCGAGATCGTGGGTTCACTTCAGGGTGCGCTGGCCCCGTACCACCACAGCGTGCTGGATATCACGGCTAACCGCACAACGCTCGAGCTTGTTGGTTCGAGAGCTAGAGAGGTTCTCGCGACCGGGTGCGGGCTCGATCTTCACCCGCGTGTCTTCGGGCCCGGCCGCTGCGCGCAAACGCTCTACGCCAAGACACAGCTTGTGGTCTGGCAGATCGACGATGTTCCGACGTTCCGCCTACTCGTGCGCCCGTCGTTCGCGCCCTATCTCGCAGAGTTCTTGTGTGACGCGATGCTCGAGTGGTGAGGAATCTCGAGCTAGCCGGCTGCGCGAAGCGTGATGACGCCAGCCGATTCCTCTTCGACGACGCGTCCCTCATCGACAAGCATGTCGACGTGCCCCAGCACCTCTGAAAGAGCAAGGTAGGCCTGATCGACCGGAAGTCCCGGCCACAGACGCAGGGCGATGTCGTTGGCCGTGCGTGGTCCCTTCTCGAACTCGGCGAATATGCGCTCTTTCCGTTCCTCGTGGTGTTGGCCTCGCTCGTACACGAGGTCTCGGCAGTACGTGATGTTCTCGCCGTGGCCAGGGAAGAGTTCCTCTAGATCGAGTTTTGCTGTCTCCTCCATCGACGCCAGGTAGCGGATCAACGTTGGGCGTCGTCGTCGTGGGTCGGCCTCGTGATCAAGGGGACGATGAAGGACAGGGTTCGACGAGATGTGCCCCAACAGGTGGTCGCCGACGAAGGCGCTCCATGCTCCGGTATCGATGAAGATGGTGTCGGTTGGGCTGTGCCCGGGACGGAGGGCAACCGTGAGCGTGCGCTCGCCAGCATCGATGACGTCACCTTCTCGCAGGACGTGATCGATCTCCACCGATGCTGCATAGCGTCGATAGCTGCGTGAGCGCTCCTGCAGAGCGGTTGATGTCTTTTCTGGAACCCCGTGAAGCTCCATCACAGCGGCCGCGTAGTCGTCCTCGAGGATCATCGCCGCTTCATAGTCGGCAACGAAGCCCGCGAGCAGTTCGTGCGCCGCGACCTTCGCGCCGCTGCGTTCCTTCAGCTCTGCGGCTAGCCCGACGTGGTCGTAGTGCTGGTGTGTCAGGATCAAGAGCTCGAGATCCTCGACGGTGCGGTTAAGCTCGCCGAGGCCTGCGTCCAACGCATCGAGCGATGCCTTATCGTTCGGGCCCGTGTCGATCAACGTCAGCGGATCGCCTTCGAGGAGGTAGCAGTTGACTGCTCCGACCCGAAACGGGGTTGGAATCGCAAGCTTTGTCACGCCCTCAATCACGGCGGCACTCTACTCGCGGCGGAGGGCGGCGTTGTCATTTGGCTGATTTGGGATAGGCTCGCGCTCCCTAAGTACTAATTGGAGGCTACCCATATGGCAGACGGCCAACGCAACATTCTCGCCGCGACGTTCTCGACTCCCCTTGGGGGTACGAGAGCTGCGGGCGCGCTTGCCGGCGCTTTTCCTGACGGCGTCGGCAACACGGCGGTCCTGTTCGTTACGGATGACGGCGAGGCGAAGTTCGTTGAATCAAAGGACTGGGGCGCGGGGCGCGGAGCGCTACTCGGTGGGGCGATCGGCATTCTTGGCGGACCGATTG
>JAUXJK010000147.1 GCA_030624785.1 Actinomycetes bacterium | reverse complement strand
GGCATACCATGAGTCGTTCAGGCTCGAAATCTTCACTACGTCGCCGGTATGCGGCGAGTGGATGAACTGATCGTTGCCGATGTAGATCCCGTTGTGACCGAGTCCGTTGAAGAAGACGAGGTCACCGGGTTGCAGAGCGCCCCGAGACACGGGAGTGCCGTAAGTGTATTGCGTTGCAGCGTGGTGGGGAAGACTCACACCGTGCTGCGCGTAGACGTACAAGACGAAACCGGAGCAGTCGAACCCGCCAGACGGTGACGAACCGCCCCATACGTAGGGGATCCCGAGAAGCGTCATTGCAGTCCCGACTACGCCGGTGTATTTCGACGGCGGGGGTGGAGGAACAGGTGCGGGCGCAGGTGCGGGCGCGGGCGATGCCGACGTCGAGGCCGGCGCAGTCTGTGAGGCAGGAGCCTGTTCGTTATTCGAGGCAGCCGAAGCGGACTGCGCAGCTGAGCGACCTCGCTCGCGCTCGTCCCGCTGAGCAGAAAGCCGTCGCTCCGCATCGATCTTCAACTGCACCTGCCGCGCTGCCTCTTCCTCAATCAGGACAGCAAGCTCGCCCTCGATAGAGGCTGCGAGTCTCTCGCGCTCCGCGATGAGGCTCTCGATCTCCCGCTGTTTCTGGTCACGTTCGCCAACGACTAGCTCCTGACTGTCGCGTGCGCCTTGCAGCTTCTGCTCCCTTTGGCCCGTCTCCTTGCGCGCGCCGCGGGCCATCTCGACAAGATCGGTGTCTCGAGCGGAAACATGCCGGACGGTCGTCATCCGATCCATGAGGTCGTTCACACTCGCGGCACCGAGCATCACTTCGAGTGAGGATGCTTCGTTTCCCATGTACAGCGCTCGGAGCCGTTCGGCCAGCCGAGTCTGAGCTACTCGACTGCTCGTACGAGCTATGTCGAGACGCTCGCTCGTCGCCACAAGCCGCTCGTCAATATCAGTGAGCTTGAGGTTTGCTCCGTTGTAGTTCTCGATCGCCAGACCGAGCCGTCCGTCGAGCTCCTGAATTTCGGCGAGGACGCGCTCTGCCTCCGCCCTCTTCTGGGCAACGTCGGCAGGCGCAGAGAAGGCAAGCGTGGTCACCGCGACGAATGTCGCGACGGCAAGTCCCAGCAGCCCGGTGATGGCTAGATAGCGTCTCATGTAGTGCCCTGGAACGGCTCTCCAGGGATTTCGGGAATGCCCCATGCTAACAAGCTCTGACGCTCCGATGCATGATCAACGGTCGTAGCTCGGCTGCTTGTGACATGTGTTGCTAACAGACGCAGATCGAGGCGCGACGCTCTGTTAGGGTCACGCTGCTCGTGCACAAAGGTAGAACGATGCGCCGCGTTCCCCGCCGCATCCTGATCGTCGGTGCGGCGTTCGCCGTGCTGTTCGTTGGGAATGCGACGGTCTACGCCGGCGAGGCGGAGGATCTCCGTGATCAGGCCGGTCAACTCGAGAATGAGCTCGGATCACTTGAGGCGACCGCGGACGCCACCGTACTCGAACTGTTCGCTCTCGAAAGCGACCTCGCACGCGCGGGCCGCAGACTGGAGACGCTGACAGCCAAAGCGGCTCGAATCGAGTCAGCTACGGACTCCGCCCGCGAACAGACCCAGATCGCCACGCAGGCGCTAGGCGTTGCAGAGCAGGGGCTGGCTGAAAGGGTCCGCGCGTTGTACATGACCGAGGACATCGACTCGCTCGAAGTACTGCTCGGCGCGAGCAGCATTCAAACTGCCGTCGACGGAATCGGCGCGCTCCGCCGAACGATCAGCCACGACGACGAGCTCGTAACGCAGGTTGCCGCTGCTCGATCGGCGGCCATCGAACAGCGTGACGATCTCCGCGTTCGCCAGGATCGGGTCGAGCAAGCCGTCGCGGACGCGGAATCCGCCCGCCGAGGCCTGGATCAAAGCCGATCCGACCGCAAGGCATTCCTCACGTCGCTTCGCGAGGAGGTCAATCTCGGCCAGCGCGACATTAGGGAGCTGCGGCAGCGTGCTGCCGCGCTCGAGACACGGGCCGCCGAGATTCAGGCTCAGGCCGCGGCACAGACTTCTGCAGGCTCGAGCACGGAACCGAGCGAAGCCCAGACCTCCCCTTCCACCTCCCCGGGCGGCACGAGCAGCGCGCCCGGGCCGCAAGCACCTCCTCCCGCTCCCGTCAGCCCACCGACGGCGCCGCCGACTATTGAAATCGACGGTGGAGGAGCCCTTGCAGGCAGCCAGCTGACCGTTGAGGCGACGGGCTATGCCCTGACGGGCACAACCGCGGTCGGGCTGCAGACGCAGCACGGCATCATCGCTGTTGATCCACGTGTCATTCCGCTGGGAACGAAGATGTCGGTGCCCGGCTACGGTGATGGGGTCGCTGCCGACACAGGGTCAGCCGTCAAGGGTGCAATCATCGATCTGTGGTTTCCAACGCTGCAGGAAGCCCTGAGCTGGGGGCGCCGCACCGTGACGATCACGTTCAGATGAGCCAGCCGCGACCGCGCGCTGTTGCGGCTGATGTGACTCCCGCCGTTCTATCTGTCCTCCAAAAGGCGGGACTCGACGTTACGGAGGGAACCGCCGACGATCTCCTCGCTCAGGCGGAGCAGATCGATGCGCAACTCGTCGTCGTGTCACGCCGGTCGGCGGCGCGCGCACTCGTCACACACGCCCTCGATGCCGGCGCGACCTCAAGATCAGCGCCCGACTCGCACGGACTCTCCGAACGTGAGTTCGAGGTGCTCCAGCTCGTCGCTACGGGAAAGAAGAACACCGAGATCGCGAGTGCGCTCGTGATCAGTCCGAAAACCGTCAAGAATCACGTCTCACGCATCCTCAACAAGCTCGGACTGAAGAATCGCGTTGAGGCCGCGGTCTTTGCGGTGCGACAGGGCATGGTCTAGTCGCTTGAAACCGTCACGTCTTCTGCCCTGGCTGCTTGCACTCACAGTGCTCGTCGCTGCGATCGTCACGACAGGCGCGAGCGCTGCTCGTCCCCTGGCCGACCGGCTCGCTGCCGCACTCCAAGTCGAGGGCCTCGATCCGAAACTCACTGGGGCGATTGTGATCGATACACAGACGGGCAAGGTCGTTTTCTCGCGTAATGCCAGGCGCTCTCTCGTCCCGGCGTCCACTGAGAAGCTCACGGTTGCGCTTACGGCGCTCACCGTGCTCGGACCGGAATTCCGCGCGAGAACCCTCCTCCTCGGTCGAGGAAAGCAGCAGGGAACGGTGTGGAAGGGCCACCTGGTACTGAAGGGCTTCGGCGACCCGAGCCTGCACCGAGACGACCTCCAGAGTCTTGCCCGTCAGCTCACAAGTGCCGGCATCAAGACCGTGAGCGGCTCCGTCATCGGCGACGAGTCATACTTCGATGCAAGCCGCACTGCGCCCGGCTGGCGAGCGTCGTTCTACAAGCTCTGGTCACCGCCGCTCTCTGCATTGATCGTTGATCGTGCCGTGTCTCACGGAATCGTTGTTGACAAGCCAGCGCTCGCCGCGGCGCGCGCACTGAAGACGGAACTCAAGAACGCCGGGGTGAAGGTGCGACGCCGCGCGAAGGCTGGCATCGTCAATGAGTCGCGAGCGACGGAGCTCGGATTCGTCGAATCTCCAACAGTCGCGGAACTCGTGACGTTCATGAACAGCGAGAGCGACAACTTCACGGCCGAGACTCTGCTCAAGATGATCGGAGCAGAGGTCAGAGGAGAGGGCACTACCCTGGCCGGCGCCGCGGTTGTCAAACGGGTATTGCGAGACGCAGGCGTACCGATCGCGGGTATCCGCATCGCCGACGGTTCCGGCCTATCGAGGCTGGATCGGCTTACTCCTCGGTCGGTCGTCGGTCTGATCGGCGCCGCACGCGAGAACCGCTCACTCTGGCCGCACTTCAGAGGATCGCTGGCCGTTGCCGGACGTACCGGGACCCTGGAAGACAGACTACGAACGACGCCGTCACGAGGTGCTGTACGGGCCAAGACCGGCACCACCAATCTCTCATCTGCACTGAGCGGGATCGTCAGAGATCGGTACATCTTCTCGGTCATCATGAACGGCACGCCTATTCCATACTGGCGAGCGCGACCAGCGCAGGATCGTTTCGCGACCATCCTCGCGCGTGAGTCTCGTCGGCCTCCGCCAGCGCTCTAGAACGGTCTCATCGATATGAGCTCGACAATCCTGGCGCTACGTGCCGTGGTCGCCAAGCAGCTGCTCGAGGCCTGCCTCATCAAGAATCTCAATGCCGAGGCGCTCGGCGGCGGCGAGCTTCGAGCCGCCACCGACCCCCACCACGAGTGCCGTTGTTTTCTTCGACACGGAGTTCGTAACCTTCGCACCGAGTGCCTCGAGCGCATCGCGCGCCTCGTCGCGCGTACGTCCATCCAGTGTTCCCGTCAACACGTACGTGTTCCCACCGAGCGGCGCGCCGTTCGCAGCTAGAGGGGTTGTCTGCGGCCCGCCTTCGAACCGCAGGCCAAGACTCTGAAGCTCCTCAATCACGAAGCGATTCTCTTCATCGGCGAACCATTGAACGATTGCATCGGCGCGGTCGGGACCGATTCCATCAACCTGTTGAATCTCCTCGGATGATGCTTTGGCAAGTTCGTCGAGCGTCGAGAAGTGCCGAGCCAGGCTCTGCGCCACGACCCAACCCACATTCCTGATATTGAGTCCGAACAGTGCTCGCTGCATCGGCTGATCACGCGATGAGGCAATCCCAGCGATTGCGCCCGCGGCCGAGGTTTCCCCATAGCCCTCGAGGTTCGCTAGCTGCTCGACCGTGAGACGGTAGAGGTCGGGCAATGACCGCAGGAGCCCTTCGTCCCAGAGGCGGCGCACGAACTTCTCTCCCACTCCTTCGATGTCGAGTGCCGGCCCGACCCAGTGGATCAGCGTCTCGAGACCACGGGAGGGACAGGCCCGATTCGGGCAGCGCTGCTTAACTTCGCCTTCAGGTCGGACAACTGCAACGCCGCAGAGTGGGCAGTCAGCTGGCATCCGGAACTCGGTGCTTCCGCGAGCGTGTGGAAGAACCGGTCCCACGACCTGCGGGATCACGTCTCCGGCTCGCTGCACGATGACGCGATCACCCTCGCGGATGTTCTTGCGGTTGATGTCCTCCTCGTTGTGAAGCGTCGCGCTCGACACGGTGACGCCGCCAACCTCGACCGGCTCGAGCTCGGCCCACGGATTCAGCGCTCCGGTGCGCCCGACTCCAATATGTATCGCCTTGAGGCGAGTGACTGCAGTGCTCGGAGCCCACTTGTAGCCCCGCGCCCAGCGCGGGCGCCCGTGGAGTGAGCCAAGCACGTCCTGTTCTTCGAAACGATCGACCTTGAGTACGACCCCATCGATCTCATAGTCGAGGCCTGGACGGCGCCGCTCGAGATCCGCGATAGCTTCGACCATCGAGTCGACGGCGTCATGGCGCGTGATCTCGGGGTTCGTTCTAAACCCACGCTGACGCAACCATTCAAGTGCGCTCGACTGCGAGTCGAGCGGCAGACCCGCTCGATATCCCAAACCGTAGACCCAGATCGACAGCTCGCGTTCGGCCGTGATCCTCGAGTCCAGTTGCCGCAGCGATCCGGCCGCCGCATTCCGTGGATTGGGAGCCGGTTTCCGACCCTGACTAACCAGCTGCTCATTGAAGTGTGCGAAGGCCCCGCGAGAGAAGTACACCTCTCCTCGCACCTCGAAGCGAGCCGGGGGCTCCTCTCCCGCCGGCGTCCTCATCCGTAGGGGAATAGCGCCCAGCGTCCGGAGGTTTGCCGTCACGTCTTCGCCCCGGGCTCCGTCGCCCCGAGTGGCACCACGAACGAACT
>JAUXJK010000219.1 GCA_030624785.1 Actinomycetes bacterium | reverse complement strand
GCTAGCTGCTCGACGATGTCGCCTATCTCACGCACACTTTCTTCAAGCGTCACCGCGTAGTCGCCGCGTGGGTCATCTTCCAACTCCCGTACGAGAGTTCTGGAATACCCCGTAAGCGTGGCAAGCGGCGTGCGCGCATCGTTCGCGCCGAGCGAAAAGAGACGGGCGAGCTCCGTCCCATCGAATTCTGGGACTGTCACGTCACGCTTGCGGAGCCGACGATCTGCGGCGGCTCAACCTCGAGAACTCGAACCGGCTTTCCTCGCCCCGTACCAGCCTCACCACGTTCGCTCGATGGAGCACGACGATGGCGAGGCCGGCTCCCATCGTGAACGCCATGACTGCCCATGAAGCGCCCATGGCAAACGCGAACACGGGGAGTGCAACGCCGGCAACCAGCGACGCTAGCGAGGCGTATCTCGTCACCAGGAAAATAAGTATCCAGACCAGTGCTGCAGCGAGGCTGGCGATCGGCGCAACCGCCAGACCGACGCCGCCGGTTACGGCAACGATCTTGCCGCCCTTCTCGAAGCCCAGGAATAGAGGACGCCAGTGCCCGAGCAACGCCGCGGTGCCCGCAAGAACACCGATCGTCGGATCGCCCACATACGTGCCGAGCAGCCCTGCAGCCAAACCCTTCAGTATGTCGAGCAGCGCGACGGCGAGCCCATACTTGAACCCAAGCGTCCGCCAGACATTGGTGGCGCCGACGTTGCCGCTGCCGCGCTTTCGGATGTCGACGCGCGCGAAGACCAGCGGTATCCAGTACCCCCACGGCATGCTGCCGAGGAGGTACCCAAGCGGGATCAGAATCGCTTCCCGCATGCTTCCTCGCTATCAGATTCCGAGCGTCAAGCCGGGATGCCGTACTGCTCCACCCACGAGTTGATCGCAGCCCAGTCGAGGTTGGCGAAGAACGCCTCGATGTATCCCGGCCTGTCAGTCCCGTAGTCGAGGAAGTAGGCGTGCTCGTACACGTCAAGGGCAACGAGTGGAGTTGCGTTCCACACCGGGAACGTGTTCTGCGCGTCGCCGATGAAGTTGAACAGGCGCTCCTCGTCCCAGTCGTAGGCTGTCCACGCCCAACCGCGGCCGGCCATACCTGTCGCACGTAGATCGTCACGCCACTGAGCGACGCTGCCGAAGTCACGCACGATCAAGTCCGCGACCGCGCCTGTTGGATCGCCGCCGCCGCCGCCGAGATGCGCGAAGTAGATCTCGTGGTTCTTCACGCCACCGATTGCGAATGACAGATCGACCTTCAGGGCACGAAGCATCGAATAGATCTGATTGCCGGCCGACAGATCGACATCGGCAAGTTCGGCGAGAATCTCGTTGCGCTTGTTGATGTATCCCGTGTACAGCTTGTAGTGCGCCTCAACCGACTCACGAGAGATGCCGTCCAGTTCAAGCACTTCGGGTCGCAGCTCGCGGGGCGCGATCTCTTCGCGATTGAATGCCAGGGTTGCCAAGGCCACTCCTTTTCGATCTGTACAGACTGCCGCCGGGCAGCTTATCGTTCCACGTACCCTGATTAGTGCTCAAGGTGAAATCCACTCGAGGTTGAGGTACGTACTCTCAACCGATATGACCACCATCGTGGCTGAAACGGAAGAACACACCCAGACGACATTCGGCCTGGATCTACAGGCTTCCGACGGTGAGCTACTTCTGCGCACCGCAAAGGGCGATGCCGACGCGTTCGAGGAGATTTACAGACGTTTCGGGCGACCGGTGCTGGCACTCGCTCGCCGGCGACTGGCAGACTCCGGCACGGCCGAGGATGCGACGCAGGAAACATTCGTGTCGATCTGGCGCTCGGCAAGCAGCTTTCGGCCAGAACGTGGAACCGGATCCGCCTGGCTGTTCACCGTTGCTCGCAACTCGATCGTCGATCGAGCACGCCAGCGCACGGATAGGGCAGGCGGCGACGCGCCGGAACAACCGTCGAGCGATCCGAGCCCAAGCGAGATCGCCGAACAGGATTCATTGGCGTGGGAGGTACACACCGCGCTTGAGCGACTGCCAGCCCGAGAGCATGAGGTGCTCTCGCTGGCATATTTCTCCGAGCTCTCGCAAACCGAGATCGCGGCTCGTCTCGAACTTCCTCTTGGAACAGTGAAGACGCGTACCCGCTCGGGGCTGTCCAGGATGGCGACACTCCTGGAAGGGGTGAACAACCATGGATCAGAATGACCTACGGAATCTGGTCGGCGACGAACTCGATGAACTCGAGGTCGAGGCGCTTCGGCCAGCCCACGAGCTGATTCGTACAGCCGATCCGCTCGACGAGGTCCCAAGCGAACTCGCGGCGTCAATTCGGGCAATTCCGAGCAGTGAGGAACAGCCTGCGAAGCGCGAGCATCGACGCGACGTCTTCAAGACCCGGCGAGCACAGGTTCTTGCGCTCGCCGCGGCGCTAGCCGGGATCGCGTTCGCGATTGGTTGGGTCGCACGCGGCGGCGACGAAGGCCTGCCCTCGGCTGCCGATGTCGTGACGCTCGAGGCAACCCGCTTCGCATCCAACGACGCCGAGATGGTGATCGATGTCTTCCCGATCGACGAGGCCGGCAACTGGGTCTTGCTCGCCGACATCGCCGGGCTCGAGCCCGCGGGCGAGACCCAGCACTACGAACTCTGGCTCACACAGAATGGACGCGTCGCCGTCAGTTGCGGCCGGTTCCTCGTGGACGCAGACGGGCAGGCTCAGAACCTGTGGTTTAACGCGCCGTACCGGTTCTCGGAGTACGACGACTGGGTCGTCACGCTCGAGGGGCCGGGCAACGAACGCTCTCGCGTCATGTTGCGCGCCCCGGTCACGACGCGTACCAGCTAGTCGCCTCGGTACCCGGGGGTCGATCGAGGCCGTCTTCGTCGTAACCAACGAGGACACGGCGCCGCTAGGCTGCCAATCCTTGAGCGCGCGCGACTCGAATTCAGCCCACGTTCTGGTCATCGGCGCCGGCGCCGGCGGAGGCGCCGCCAGCTGGGCCCTGGCTGAAGCCGGCCTGGATGTCGTATGTCTCGAGCGCGGCGACTGGACGGACCCCCCGAACTACCCGGCAGGGACACCGAACTGGGAGAGCCATCGGGTGCGCGACTTCCATCCAAGCCCAAACATTCGGGGCCGGGACACTGACTACCCGATCGACGACTCGACAAGCCCGATCAAGCCATTGATGTTCTGTGGAGTCGGCGGGTCGACGATCATGTGGACAGCTCATCACCCACGTTTTCATCCCTCGGACTTCAGGGTCAAGGCGCTCGACGGTGTCGCCGACGACTGGCCGTTGAGCTACGACGAGCTCGCGCCCTACTACGAAATCAACGACCGCATGGTCGGGGTTTCCGGCCTCAATGGCGATCCTTCCATGCCCGAGCGCGACCCGCGCCCGCTTCCGCCGCTCGCGCTCGGCACGGGCGCCGCAAGGCTTGCGGCGGCCTACGACCGCCTCGGCTACCACTGGTGGCCCGCCGACTCATCTGTGCTGACGCGCGACTATGACGGACGACTGGCCTGCAATAACTGCGGGCCGTGTGAGCTTGGCTGCACGCGTGGTTCGAAGGCGTCGAGCGACATTACGTACTGGCCCAAGGCAATCGCCAAGGGTGCGCGCGTTGTGACACGAGCAGCTGTCCGCGAGATCACCATCGACAGCAAGGGTCGAGCAGACGGTGCGATCTGGATCGACGACGAGGGCCGGGAGCACCACCAACGAGCCGACGTCGTCGTTCTCGCAGCGAACGGTGTGGGTACCCCCCGGCTGATGCTTCTCTCGACGAGCGCTCGGTTCCCGAATGGCCTGGCCAACGACTCCGGTCTGGTCGGCCGCAACCTGATGCTCCATCCAGTCGCTGTGGCTACGGGCGTTTTCGAGGACAACGTCGGCAGCTTCCACGGACCAGATGGTCTGACGATCTTTTCTCAGGAGTTCTACGAGACAGACCCCGAAAGGGACTTCGTTCGAGGCTACGGAGTACAGGTCACCAGGGGGCAAGGCCCGCTGATTTCGGCTCTCGGCGGCTTCGCACTCGACGTCCCGTGGGGCCGAGGCCACCACGATCGGTTCGAGCAGCTTTTCGGTCATGTCGCAACCTGCGCGATCCTGATCGAGGATCTTCCACACGAGCACAATCGCGTAAAGCTCTCTGACACCGTGCGCGACCGATTCGATCTCCCGGCCCCCCAGATGGTGTACGAAGTCGACGATAATTCCCGTCGTATGGCCAAGCACGGCATCGACCGCAGCTCGGAGGCGCTTCGCGAGGCAGGAGCGAGTGAAGTTCTCACGATCGACGTCCTTCCCATGGCCGGATTCCATCTCATGGGGACGGCGCGGATGGGCGATGACCCGACGCGCTCGGTTGTCGACGGCGCGGGTCGTGCACACGACGTCCCCAATCTGTTCGTCGCCGATGGATCACTGTTCACGACATCAGCGGGCGTCAATCCAACCCCGACGATTCAGGCACTTGCCCTGAAGGTCGCCGACGGCATCGTCTCCGCGCGACGCGGCATGGATGTGCCGAGCCATGGCTGAGCCAGACGCACGCAGCGTTCTCAATCGCGAACGCCTCGAAGCG
>JAUXJK010000061.1 GCA_030624785.1 Actinomycetes bacterium | reverse complement strand
CTAGCCCCGGGTTGTCCGCAGCGACGCCAGCGACGCGACTGTTCCAGAGAAAAGGCGGAATGTCCGCTCCGTATAGACCTGGGCTTCCGGGCCGAACCTGGGCCGCCAACTCGTCTCGTTCAGACTGCGAGAGTTCTTCGTAGCTCTCGACCCAACCGGTGCGGAATACCAGGATGTCGCCCTGCAACAGCTCAACGTGCCGCCTCGTCAAGATCTCGGCCACGAGCGCTGCATCGATCGGGAAGAAGTCGAAGGAATCGAGACGTACTCCCTCCTCTCGAGCCCAGCGCAGAACGTCGATCAGAACGCCACGCCCAGCGATGCCTCGTGTCGCCCAATGCTCCATCCCGAGCTTGCCAGGGCCCGGGGCGGTGACTTCAGCGAACGTTGCGCCGTTGTAGAACCCGTTCTCGTCGTCACCGATGTGCCGCAGGCCATCCCACTGACTTGACGCCTGCGGCCAGAACGAATCGAGGTAGTCGTCCACGGCAAATCCGGGGTACTTCTCGAACACCGTGTGCTTGACGGTCTCTCGCTCGAAGAAGGCCGGAGAAGGGAGACCAATATCCCAGTTGAGCGGGAAGACGGTTCCGTCCTGAACGAGCTCAGCCGCGCGACGCACTTGGTCAGGGCCGATGAAGTTCAACGTTCCCACCTGATCTTCATCGCCGAACACGCCCCATGAGGAGCCGGGCGGTGCGTCGTCTCTCACCGGCAACGCGTCGAAGCGCGGGTAGTCATCGCGCGAGTCTTCAGACATCGCGCCTCGCGATCACCAGGGGCAGGTCGGCCACATCTTCAGCCTAGGTTTCGACAGACCCGGTCGTGCCGATACGCAAGCGCCGCTGCCGCTCCATCAGGCTGCACCAGTCCCAACGCCCTCCGCCCATATTCTCTACTTCCGAGAGAAACTGGTCGACGATCGCCGTCACTGGCAGCGCGACCCCGGCGTCGCGAGCCTCGGCGAGACAGAGGCCGATATCTTTGCGCATCAGCTCGGTCGCGAAACCGAAGTTGTAGCTGCCCTCTGCCATAGGCCGCCAGCGATTCTCCATCTCCCATGACGAGGACGCGCCGGCCAGCATGACCTCTACGACCCGTTCGAGATCGAGCCCCGAGGCCTCCGCGAAATCGAGGCCCTCGACGAGGGCCTGACACAGACCGACCACGCAGATCTGATTGGTCATCTTCGTCAGCTGGCCCGAGCCCGCGGGCCCCATATGACTGATGCGTGCAGCGTAGGTCTCGAGCACGGCTTCGGCTCGTTGGAAGGAACCCACGTCGCCGCCGACCATGACGGCCAGCGTGCCTGCTCGAGCTCCGTCAACACCCCCAGATACCGGCGCGTCGAGAAATCCGACACCGCGCTCAGCGGCGTGATCCGCAAGCTCTCGCGAAACCTTGGCCGACGCCGTTGTGTGATCAATCCAAACAGCGCCCTTGCTCGCAGCGTTGAGGATGCCCGAGTCGCCAAGGCCCGTGTCCCGCAGCTGCGCATCGGCGGGCAGCGACGTGACGACGAACTCAGCGTCGCGCACAGCTTCCGCCGGCGTCGCGACGGCGACGCCACCGTATTCCTCGATCCACGCGCTCACCTGCTTTTGATCGAGATCCACGACCGCAAGCTCGTGGCCTGCGCGTGCCAGGTGCCCGGCTATGGGAAATCCCATTCGTCCAAGCCCGACGAACGCGATCTTCATACGGGCACGCCATCGGCGCCGCGATCCTCGATCGTGAACCCGCCCGCAAGACGCGCGTGCACGCGTCCGCCAACGCCCATCGCGAGGATGAAAACGATTTCGTCGTAACGCGGAGCGTCGCCGATGCCAACTTCGATCGCGTCGTAGTGACTCCCGACATACGACCATTCGAGATGGGTCAGAGGAACGTCGAGTCGGGCGCCCATCGCCCCGACCTTCTTGGTCGAAGGCACAATGGCCTCCCCCTTGCCGAGGGCTGCGCGCATACCCGTACCGCCAGGGATGTGCCAGATCGCCCCATGCTCGATCTCGCCACTCGAGCCGACGATTGCTCCCTTTCCGTAGCCGTCGATCCGCTCCGAACCTCCGAGAGCTTCAACCAACCGGCCGCCGAGATGCTCGCCGAGCGATTGAAGCTCATCCGATGCCGGCGCGAAATCGCCGACGTACTCGCCCACGTACGGGTTCTTGACGACGGCCATTGCCGCACCGCGCCATACGGGTTCCGACGGAGGTTGTCCTCCGTCGTGCCGTACCTCCTCGGCAAGGATCTGGATCTTCCGGATCGGAAACAGCTCGCTCATCTTCATGGCCTCCGGTGCTGTAGCTGGTCAGACATCACTACGAGTGGTCCCATCGTCGAGCGGCGTGAGATTCCAGAACGCCCCGTCGTAGAACACCAGCGGGCGCTCACCCTCTCGCACGCGGTCGATCCACTCGACAGCACCGACGACGACGTCGTGGTCGCCAGCACGCATGATGCGCTCCACCGAGCAGACGCAGTGCACAAGCGCGTCAGTGAGAAGCGGCACGTTCTTGGGGCCGACCTGCACATCGAAGTCGTCAAGTTGATCGACCTCGTCGGCACGTTCGGTTGCAAGGTGTTTGGCGACCGCGCCGCCACCCTCCCCCAGGACACTGAGCCCAAAATGTCCTGCCTCTCGCACAGCGACTCGAGTAGCCGAGTCATGGTTGAAGCATACGAGCAGAAGGATCGGATCGAGAGATACCGAGGTCAGGGCGCTCGCGGTCATCGCGAAACGCCGGGCCTCGTGTGTCGCCGTCACGACGGTGACGCCAGTCGTGAAGCGACCTAGTGCCCTCTGGTAGTCGAGTGGCTGCGCCAAGCGCCTAGCTGATCGGGTTGCGCTCGAAAAACGCCATCGCCTTGGTCGCGGCTTCGTCAGCCTGATCAACCAGGTAGTACGTGCCCGTTCCACCATGGACGATCTCGAGCTCGGCCTCCTGCCGGCATTCCTTGGTGATTCCGAACCCGGAGCCGTACGACGTGCTGGCGCCCAACGGCCCCTTCGCCCCAAGCATCACGAGCATTGGACAGGTTGTAGCCCGCATGTCGTCGGTGATGTCTGCGTTGAGCTCGTGCCAGTACATCTTCATCCAGGAGGCGTCCGCGTTCTTCACGTACACGGAGACTGTCCAGTCCATGTATTCGGGACTGGGCGAATAGAAGTGCACCATGTGCTCGCACGCCGTCGGCCAGTCGTACTCCTTGTGAATCAGATCGAGCACCTTGAACGCGCGCAGGCCGCCCTCGCTCGGTTGACACTGACCGTAGTGAATGAGCGACGCCACCCGCTCCGGGTAGCGAGCTGCAAAGACCACACCCGTAAACCCTCCCGTGGCAATAGACCAGATGTGGGTCTTCTCGATCCCCGCATCGTTGAGGGCAGCCTTCATGTCCTCGACCTTCTCGTCAATCGTGAAGTCCATCTTGGAGGGCTTTCGCTCGGAGTTCCCGATGTTTCGAAAGTCCCAGCGGACGACCTTGTGCCTCTTCACAAGTGCCGGGAACACGTAATGGAACTGGTCTGAGGCCATGATGTCGCCTCCGATCAACGTGACCGGCTCGCCGTCACCTTGGACGTCGTACCAGATAGCTGCGCCATCGCGTTCCACAAAGCTCATGGTGCGTCTCCTTCAGTCGAGTCGCGCACGACGCGCGAGGTCTAGGTGTATGCAGTTACAGGCGGCAGATTGCCCGTGAGGTAGTAGTCACCAACCAACTTGTGCTTGTAGTCGGCCGGATCATGCAGGCTCAGCGTACGCAGGTTGCGCCAGTGACGGTCAAAGCCGCGCGCGCGAAGCGTCGCGGCGGACCCGCACACCTGGAACAGCATCTCGCAGACTTTCAAGCCGGCCTCGGTTGAAAATGCCTTCGCCTGAGATGTTGCTACGGACGCTCGTGCTCGCGACTCGGCCGATGGATCGGCCCACGAGTCGGCCATCGCGTCGAGGGCGCGCTCCTGCATCGTGTCAGAGGCGTCGAGCCAGGTGCGCATCTCGCCAACCCTGATCTGGACGATCGGATCGTCTCGTGCGTCGTCCACGCCGGAGTGAACCCATGGGCGCGTCTTCGTCCGACTGTATTCGAGTCCGTCGTGCCACGCGGCCTTCGCTATTCCCACGTGGATGGCGCTGAACGACAGCTGTCCGAGCGGCCCGAACAGGCTCTCGGCGTTGGCCATGCCGCCCATCTCGACCACCTGATGAGCCTCGACCCGCACGTTGTCTAGCACCGTGCTGCCGCTCGCGGTTCCGATCTGCCCCATGCCGTCCCAGTCGTCCTGGATCGTGACGCCCTCAGCGTTGGTATCGAGCAGGACAAGTCGAAGCTGATCAGTGCCCCCGATGACCGCCGTGACGTACATCACGTCGGCACCGAGTGAGCCCGTGCAATAGAACTTTCGTCCACTCAGACGAAAGCCATCGCCCTCGGGGGCGAGCTTGACCGAGTACTCGAAAATGTTCTTCGTGCCAAGCTCCGAGTACGCGTTTGACCAACGACACTCCTTCGCAACCGTCGCCTCGTGGAAACGCCTCTTCAGCTCAGGGGGCGCTACCTGCGTGCAGATCTCAACACCCGTTCCATGCACGTGGAAGATCTGCGCGACGCTGCTGTCGCCCTCAGCGAGGATGCCGACGACCCGCACTTCGTCCATGTACGTGCCGCCCATCCCACCGTATTCCTCAGGTACTAGGAGAGCCTCAAGACCACTGTCGCGCACCAGCTGGAGCTGCTCGTAGGGGTAGGTTCGATCACGATCTCGATCGGCCGCTCCTTCGCGAACCGGGTCGACAAGAGCCCGCGCTGTCGCAAGAATTTCGGGCGGAGTGACGGACCTCGCGATGGCCGCGTTTGTCGTTGCCAAGAAGGATCCCCCTTGCACATGACCGTGAGAAAGCGCGATTGTAGTACCAACACGTTCTTGCGAGGAGACGAGATGCCGGACGCGACCCTGAACAACTGTCGAATTTGGTACGAGCTAAAAGGCAGCGGTGACTACCTGCTCCAGATTGGCGGCGCGGGGTTCGCGCACGAGAATTTTGGGTTCGTCAGCGACGAGATGGCGAGGCACTTCACGGTGATCGATTTCGACCTCCGTGGGTATGGCCTTTCGGAGCGTCCATCACAGGCGTATTCGATGGATGTCTGGGCGGACGACGTCGCCGCGCTCCTCGACCATCTCGGGGTGAAGCGGACGCACGTGCATGGCACGTCGATGGGCGGCATGGTTGCCATGCGGCTCGCTTCGAAATACCCGGACAGGGTCGCCGGCCTCGTGCTGGACTGCACCTGCGCCAAGTGCGACTTCATGGCGCGTTCACGCTTCGAGATCTGGAAGGCACTCGCGAGCGCGTACGGGATGGGCAGCCGCGAGCTAGCGCTCGAGCTTGCGACACAGGCCCTCTCACGCGGGTTCCTCGACTCTCCGGCCGGCCCGCCGGTTGTCGACACGATCCAGGAGGTTCTCGAGCGCAACTGCTCCGTCGACGTGTTCTGCGGTGCGTGCGACGCGATGATCGAGATGGATCTAAGCGACGATCTTGCGCGGATCACCGCCCCCACCCTCGTGATGGACGGAGACGAGGACATCCTGACTCCGCTCGACCAGGGACCTGACGGCGTCGGCAACCGCGCGATTGCCGATGCAATTCCTGGTGCCGAGCTCTACGTTGTCGAAGGCTGCGCCCACACGAACCTGATGGAACAGCCAGAGCTCTCGAGCGAGATCGTCGTCAACTTCCTCACCCGCGTCGGCGCCACGACGGCTGGGACGGCGGCAGCATGAGCGGCGAACATTTCGACGTCGTGGTTGTTGGTGGAGGAACAGCCGGTGCTGCAGCCGCCCATCGACTGTCCGAGGATGCCGACCGTCGGGTGCTTGTCCTCGAGGCAGGCCCCGATTTTCCTGACGAGATCACGAACCCGCCGTCGTTCCTGACCGGGGGGAACTCGCTCGGCCACAACTTTGCGGGCATCGGAGCACCCACTCCCGACACCGATTGGGACTACTGGAGCGAGCCGCTCGCCGACGGCAGGCGGCTACATCACCGCCGGGCGAAGATGGCTGGCGGAAGCTCGATGGTCAACGGCACCATCGCCGTCAGGGCAGCGCCGCTCGACTTCGACCGTTGGCGCGAGCACGGTGCCCCGAACTGGGGCTGGAATGACGTGAAGCCCTATATCGAGAAGGTCGAGACGATGACTCCGGTTCGCCGCGTCGCACCCGAGCATTGGTCGCCGATCGCGCAGATGTTCGTCGAGTCCTTCAAGGAGCTCGGCTACAGCTGGGTCGATGACATGAACGCGCCAGATGCCTGGGATGGCATCGTCGGTCAGTGGCCGCTGAACCGCAAAAACAGCGTTCGTCAAGGAACGCTCGTCACCTACATTCGAGAAGCGCGCCAGCGTCCCAACTTCGAGATTCGCGGCTACTGCCTGACCGATCGCGTCCTCATCGAAGACAGCCGGGCCGTAGGTGTCCGCTACATCGACGCCGAAGGCCGGGCGCGCGACGTCGGAGCCGACCTTGTGCTGCTTGCAGGAGGGGCGTACGGGACCCCGACCGTGCTCCTGCGATCAGGAATTGGGCCGGCTGACGAACTCGCAGCGCTCGATATCGAGACCCGAGTGAACCTCCCTGTGGGCCACAACATGGTCGAGCACCCGCAATGCCTCTTCTACGCAACGGGCCCGCCGGAGCTTGCGGATATGACGCTGCCAGGCTGGCCCGTAGCCGCACGTGCAGAGGGCAATGGCTGGTGGAGCTTCCCGCTCGCTCTCGACGAAGATTCGGGCCTTTGCGCCTACACCTTCGCTCTCACCGAGGACACAGGCGACGGTTCGCTTGCGCTCAGCTCAAGTGACCCATCGGCAGCCCCTCGAATCGACCACCGGATGCAAGACGTGATCGAATCGAACCGCTTCGATCACGCACACGCGACGTTCCGCGAGCTCATGAATACGGCGAGCGTGACCTCGAGGGGCGTGAGCGACCCCGAGGCTGGGCGTCCGCTCCGTGAGATCCTTCAGGAGCGCATGGGGACGGCGTTTCATCCGGCGGGCGGCTGCCAGATCGGGCGCGTCGTCGACGACGAGTTGTGCGTGCACGGCGTCGATGGACTGCGCGTGGCCGACGCCAGCGTGTTCCCGGTTCATATCCTCAACAACCCATGCCTCACGTGCATGATGCTCGGAGAGCGCGTCGCCGACTTCATCAAGGCGGCGAACTAGTTGGTCGGGAAAGATGCTCTGACCCGAGCTCGGGAGCTCCACGATGAGTTCCCCGTGGTCGACTGCCATGGCGACATCCCAATGGATCTATGGCGCCGCCGCCGCGCAGGCGAACCCGCCCCGCTCGTCGACGACTACCTGCAACGGCTCCGCACGGGCGGTGTGCGCATTGAGTTCATGACGGTCGGAGGCGACCAGCCGCTGACCATGGACGGCATCGGTCGGCCTGAGCTCCGCGCACTCGAGTTGATCGACGACGTCGTCTCCGAGGCCGAAACACATCCTGACCTCAGCATCATTCGCACGACAGACGACCTCGATCGCACGATCGCGGAAAAGGGCATCGGCATCGTGCTCCACCTCGAGGGTCTGGCGCCGACGCGCGGTAGCGGCGCCGTCCTTCGCTCGTTCCATCGCCTCGGTGTGCGCAGCGCCCAGCCGACCTGGAACATGAGGAACGCGCTCGCCGACGGTGTCGGTGAGCCCGTGCCGGCAGGATTGAGCGCACAGGGCCGCGAGCTCATCGCTGAAATGACCAAACTGGGCGCTGTTGTCGACGTTTCGCATCTGGCACCTCACGGTTTCTGGGACGTGGTGGAGATCGTCGATGCTCCGATCGTGGCTTCTCACGCGAACGCCGCGGCCATCTGGCCGCACCCACGCAACCTCGAAGACGATCAGCTCTGGGCTATTGCGTCCTCCGGCGGCGTCATCGGCGCCTGCTTCTTTCCGGCGTTCATCGGCGAGCATGCCACGCTGGACAAGCTCATCGATCATGTCGACTACATCGTGGGCCTGGTCGGAGTGGATCATGTCGGAGTCGGCCCTGACTACGTCGACTTTGCGCGCGACCTGATGATCGCTGACATGACCTACGGCAGCACGGCCGTGGACTACGGCGACGCATTCGACTTCCCGGAAGGACTTGAGTCAATCGAGACGCTTCCGGTCTTCACCGCCGGCCTGCTGGAGCGCGGATATTCAGAGACCGACATCGCGAAGATCATCGGCGGCAACGCGCTGCGCGTGCTACACGCCGTCCTGCCGAGAGCCTGAAACCAGTGCATTCGCATACGCCTGGCACCCAAACATCAAGCACTTTCGCCGATGCGCTCTCTTTGAAAGGACGACACGCAGTTGTTACCGGCGCTGCGCGCGGTATCGGTGCCGAAACCGCGCGCGAGCTAGCGCGCCTCGGCGCCACCGTGAGCTTGCTTGATATCGAGCCGGGGGGAGCCGAGCGCACCGCGACCGCCTTTCGTGGGGACGATCTCTCGGCTCGGGGCTTCGACTGCGATGTCGCCAGCGAGCAATCCGTCGCAGATGCCTTCGCGCGCGCAGCCGAGGAGGCCGGCCCGATTGCGATTCTGATCAACAATGCCGGCGCCACCTCGTTCGTTCCATTTCTGGAGACCACCGAGGCCGACTGGGACAAACTGATCGCCGTAAATCTCACGGGCACCTTCCTGTGCAGTCGAGCCGCGGCCCCAGCCATGCGCGCGCATGGCTGGGGCCGCATCGTCAACATCTCATCGGTTGCGGGAAAGCGCGGCGGCGGCTTCCTCGGACGCACGCCCTACTCGGCAGCGAAGGCTGGCGTT
>JAUXJK010000255.1 GCA_030624785.1 Actinomycetes bacterium | reverse complement strand
GGCCGTCAGGGCGATCCTGGAGAAACACGTTTCTACCTCTCGGCGGAGGACGAGGTCGTTCGATTGTTTGCAGGTGATCGGATCTACAACATCATCGACCGCTTCAAGCTGCCTGACGATGAGCCGATGGAAGCGGCCATTCTCAGCAAGCAGATCGAGAACGCCCAAAAGAAGGTCGAGGAACAGAACTTCGTAACGCGGAAGAACGTTCTCAAATATGACGACGTAATGAACTCACAGCGACACGTGATTTACGAACAGCGGCGTCGGGTGCTCGAAGGCGACGACCTTGTGGAGGAGGTCCGCGCATGGATCGACGACACCATCGCGGCCACGGTCGAAGAGCACACGTTGAGTGACCTCACCGACGAGTGGGATACCGACTCGCTGTTCAAGGAGATCTCAGACCTCTACGACACCGAGATCACCCCGGAGGAGCTCGATGTTCGGAGCACTCCCCGCGAAGAGATCATCGAGGAATTTCAAGAAGACGCGCAAGACGCGTACACCGTGAAGGAAGAGGAGATTGGCGCCGAGCTGATGCGACAGATCGAGCGCTATCTAACCCTGCAGACGGTTGACGCACGCTGGCGTGAGCATCTCGATGGGATGGACTACCTTCGGGAGGGCATCCATCTCAGGGCGATGGCTCAGAAAGATCCGCTCGCGGAGTATCGCTCGGAAGGCCACGGGCTTTTCGAAGCGCTCAGCGACACCATCAAGACCGAGGTCGTTCGGCACCTCTTCCACGTAGAGGTCGAGGAGTCCGATGTCTCGGATCTCGAGCCGAAGGCGGACGCCCCAGAGTATGAATACGAGCACGAATCGACCTCTGGGTCAGAGGCCATTGTCGCCGCGGGCGGCGCTGCTACAGCGACCGCGGGCTCGGCAGCTGGCGGTGCGTCGAGCTCGACCGGGAGCTCTTCCGGCGGCGGCGGCGCTAGCACGGCCACCGCTTCAGCGACTCACGAGCAGCGCGTTGCAGGCCCGAAAATTGGGCGCAATGACCCTTGCCCGTGTGGCTCAGGCAAGAAGTACAAGCGCTGCCACGGCACGTAGCGACCCTGCTACATAGATGCCGTCTCTAGTGCCGGCGAGCCGCGTAACGCGACGATGGGCTCCAGTGCGCGCGCTACACTCATCGCGCCATGGCCGACCGAGCGAGCATTGAACGTGATCTGGGGGATATCAGGGTTCAGTTGACATGGGTCCGTGAGTACCTTTGACCCCGCTCAACTGCAAGAACGCACTACGGAACTCGAGACGCAGATGGCTGGCCCAGGCTTTTGGGACGATGCTCAGAATGCGGCCAAGCTCTCGTCTGAGCACGCTCGTCTAGGCAAACGCGTCGAGCGATACCGCTCGTTGAACGCCGGGGTCGAGGACATCAGTGAGCTCCTCGAACTGGCGGTAGAGGATGACGAACTGCTCGAGTTGGCACGCGCACTGGAGCCGCTCAAGAGCGAGCTCGAGGCCCTCGAAGAGGCCGCGATGTTCCGAGGCGAGTATGACGCGGGCGCCGCGGTCGTAACGATCCACGCAGGTACGGGCGGCACCGATGCGCAGGACTGGACGGAGATGCTGTTGCGCATGTACCTACGCTGGGCCGCAGATCGAGACTTCCAAACAGAGGTTCTCGAAACGTCTCCTGGCGAAGAGGCTGGTTTCAAGTCGGCGACCTTCACTGTCAAGGGCGAGAACGCCTACGGCATTCTTCGCGCCGAGCGGGGCGTACATCGTCTCGTGCGACTATCGCCCTTTGATGCAGCGAGTCGACGTCACACATCGTTCGCTCAGGTCATCGCGAGCCCACTCGTTGAAGACGACGTTGACATAGAGATCGACGACTCCGATCTCAGAGTTGATACATACCGCGCAAGTGGCGCTGGGGGACAGCACGTCAACAAGACTGACTCCGCGGTGCGCATCACGCATGTGCCGACCGGCATCGTCGTGCAGTGCCAGGCGGAGAGGTCGCAGCTGTCGAACCGTGACACAGCCATGCAACTACTCAAGAGTCGGCTTCTTGAAGCCGAACTCAAGCGACGCGAAGAAGAGCTCGCCGCCGAGCGAGGTGAGCGGCAGGACGCAAATTTTGGGAGTCAGATTCGAAGCTATGTCCTCCACCCGTATCAACTCGTCAAGGATCACCGTACGGGCGTTGAGGAAGGCAACACGCAGGCAGTACTGGATGGGAAGCTCGACGAGTTCATTCGCGGTTACCTGCTGGCGAGCGCCAAGCCGCGCAACAATTAGCCTGCATATCGCTCTCTTTGAGGAGCGGAGATAAGATTTTGTGGATGCGGGTTACCTTGCTACCCTGAGCTCACGCCAGGATTTATCCGGCGCATCGCGAACAAGCGATATGCGCCACCAACGGCCGCCTATGCGAGACCAGTTCGAGAGTTCCCACTCAGCCACCCGGCCTCCTGGCGAGGTCAGCGCGAGCGATCCTGAGACTCGGCCAGATGACGGGCCCACGACTCCGATGATCGTGTTTGACGACGTGACACGGGTGTATGAGCCAGATGTAGTCGCATTGGAGGCGGCGTCGTTCACGATAGAGACCGGCGAATTCGCGTTTCTCGTGGGTGCCTCTGGGTCAGGGAAGTCGACATTGCTTCGTCTCATTCTCAAAGAGATCGATCCGACATCCGGCCGCGTCATTGTCGGCGGACGCGAGCTTGGACGGCTCAAGAAGAAGCTGATTCCAAAGCTACGCCGCAACGTTGGCTGCGTATTCCAGGACTACAAACTGCTCCCGAGACACACGGCTTTCGAGAACGTCGCATACGCGCTGAAGGTGCAGGGAATTGGCCGACGTGAGATACGCCAGCGCGTGCCTGAAGTGCTCTCAATGGTCGGGCTCTCGAAGAAGATGAGCTCTCTACCGACCGAGCTTTCAGGCGGCGAGCAGCAACGCGTGTCGATCGCTCGCTCCGTTGTGAACAGCCCGCCTCTCCTTATCTGTGATGAGCCGACAGGAAACCTCGACCCTGATACCTCGGTCGGAATCATGCAGCTGCTGTATCGCATCAACATGCTCGGTACGACGGTGTTGATGGCAACACACGACCGCGAGATGGTCGACAAGATGCGACGTCGAGTGATCGCGCTCGAGCGAGGGCAGGTCGTGCGAGACGAGCGCCGCGGCGGCTACGGATCGAGCGAGGAGTAGCGGCCGGCACGTGCGTGTAAGGATCTTCTTCAGCGAAGCGTTTCGTTCCCTTTCGGGAAATATCTCGACAACCGTTGCGGCGACGCTCACCGTCTTGATCGGGATGTTCCTGCTCGGACTCTTCATCGCTTTGGGCTCATGGGTGCTGTCGTGGTCTGATTCGGTCGAGGGTCAGCTTGAGGTGCGTGTGTTTTTCGAACCGGACGTAACGACAAATCAGATCAATCGCGTGCGTGACCAGCTCGACTCCCTTCCTCAAGCCGAAACAATCGTGTTTGTCTCGAGTGATGAAGCGTTGACTCGCATGGAGCGGGAGTTTCCCGAGCTCGTTACCAATCTGTCGACCAATCCGCTGCCTGACGCCTACGAGATCAAGCCTCGCGGCGCCGACGATGTCGAAGTGATCGCATCGTCGCTTGAACCGTTGCCGCCAGGTGTCGAGAGCGTCTCATTCCCTCGAGAGACGACCGAACGTGTGCGGGAGGTCGCGAGCGTGATCGAGTTCGTCTTCCTCGCTGCCGCAGTCATACTTCTGATTGCATCGACGATCCTGATCGCCAACACCATCCGGCTCTCGATCTTCGCGCGTCGGCGTGAGATCGAGGTGATGAAGCTTGTCGGAGCGAGCAACTGGTTCATCCGTGGTCCATTCATCCTTGAAGGGCTCGTGTGCGGCCTATTTGGGTCGGTCGCTGCGATCGTCCTACTGGTCCTCGGTCGGGAGTTTGCGCGGCCGAAGCTGGTGCCGCCAGCTATCGGTGGTGACAGTGGGGTGAGCGCCTGGAGTTTCGAGCTCGT
>JAUXJK010000093.1 GCA_030624785.1 Actinomycetes bacterium | reverse complement strand
TGAAAAACAACGAGCGCTCGTCGCCCTTGTCTCGGCCGAGGCAAGGCGGCTGGCACGACTCGTCGATGATGTCCTCACGGCTGCGAATCTCGATGGTGGACAGCTGCCGATTCATCCGGTGTCGACGGATATTGGAGCGTTGGTGGCGAGAGCCGGCGAAGCAGCCCGAGCCGGTGCCCCGTCCGGCCGTTTGGTCACTCACACAGTTGCAAGCGACGCCACGGCGCAGATCGACCCTGACCGTCTTCGTCAAGTGATCGACAACTTGATCGACAACGCGCTTCGTCATACGAGCGGTGCTGTCGAGTTGGTCGTTACATGTGACGATCAACGCGTACGGATCGAGGTCAACGACGAGGGCCCCGGCATCGACGCCGCTCAGCGAGAGGCGATCTTCGACAAGTTCCAGAGGCTGGAGACTCGTGCGGCAGGCTCCGGTCTAGGTCTTTGGCTTTGCCAGGAGCTCGTCAACCGCATGCACGGACGGATCTCGGTGGCAGGTGCTCCGTCAGGAGGCTCGAGCTTCGTCGTCGAACTCCCAGCTTCGGCTGGCTAGTTCTACGAGCGCAAGGCCCGACAGCGGGTCGCCGTGGTCAGGCCGCTAGCTGTTCTGGGACTCGTCGATATCCGAGTCAACCGGCGAGCGCGCGATCACGCGAAAGGCGGGCTTGCCTTTTGGGAGCTCGTGAAACTCCGGGTTGACGCAGTCCAGCTTGTTTGCGCGTCGCTCGTAACACTTCGACACCTCTGCGCCACACATCGGCAGAGGCCGCCTCTTGGCTCGAACCGCTCCGAATCCACCGTTGAGTTCGCGCGTCTCATTGAGCAGTGCGAGATCGATCTCGACCTCGTACACCTTCTGCATACACCCGATGTAGGTTCGGCCCCACTCTTCGTAGGCATAGACGAAGGGACACGCCTGGTCGACGCACCGCGACGGATGCACGACCTTGTCGCAAAATACCGCGCAGCGACGACACTCCGTTTCGTCCTGAGGACGAAGAGGCAACCGCCGGCCTACCACCGCTCGCTGCTCCATCTGGTTCGATTGTGCGTGACGATTCGTCAGTCCGCAAGACTTGACATTGAGAGATCAACCGGTAGTCACTTGAGCCGATCGGACCTGATGATCGTCGCAAAGCTGCTCGTAGGCGGTACGCGACGAGCCCACGCACACCCGCGAGGAGCGCGCAACCACAATCGGTACGCTCCGAGGTCGTGGCAAGACGAATCCTCATGGCCGCGCTCCTGCTGGCCCCGATCGCCATCGTTCTGAGCTTCGTTGGAATCGGCTCGGTCCCGATGTTTATCCTCGCAGCCGCGGCACTCATACCACTCGCATGGCTGATCGGCGAATCGACCGAACACGCAGCTCATCACACGGGACCGGGCGTAGGCGGATTCCTCAATGCGAGCTTCGGCAACGCCCCGGAACTGATCATCGCCCTGTTTGCGGTCAACAGCGGCTTGACGGACGTCGTACGGGGCTCGCTCATCGGGAGCGTGATCGGCAACCTGCTACTCGTACTTGGCGCAGCTCTCATTTTCGGCGGACGCGGCCAGCTCGACCGCTACTCAAGCCTGCTGTCGATTGGCTTGATCATCGCCGCAACAGCGGTGTTCTTCATCCCGGCAATCCCCGGGTTCAGCGGCGACCCCGACCGGCACTCCCTCGCGGTGATCTCACTACCCGTCGCGATCGTCCTGCTACTCCTCTATCTGGTCGTCACGACCGTTTCATTGCGACGGCACCGGCAACTCCATCATGTGAGCGATGACCCGAAGATGATGAAGGGCTGGTCCTTCAGGCATTCGCTGGTCGTGCTTGGCGGGGCAACTGCGGTCACGGTGTGGGTCGCGGAGATCCTCGTCGGCGAGATCGAGGAGTTCGCAACAGCGGCTGGCTTGAGCGAGTTCTTCATAGCGATCGTCATCGTCGCGATCGTCGGAAATGCGGCCGAACACGGCGGAGCCGTCGTGGTTGCCGCGCGCGGAAACATCAAGCTCGCAGGAGAAATCGCGCTCTCCTCAAGCGCACAGGTCGCGGTCTTTCTCATTCCGGCTGTCGCAATCATCTCGTGGGCCATCGACCCACTCGCTCTCAGTTTTCGACCGATCGAGATCGCCGCTCTCGGTGGCGCCACGATCTTTACCGCGATCCTCCTCTTTGGGGGCCGCACCACCACGTGGCGGGGAGTCGCGCTCGTGGCTGCATACGTCGCGTTGGTCGGCGTGTTCTTCGTCGCGGGCGACCGAGACGAAGGCGAAAGCGAGAGCTCGAACTCCACTTCAATTGAGTGGATCTACCCGGGCGCGAGTAGCTAGTGGATAGCGAGCGCCTCGGCACAATCCTGTCGGAGTACGGGCAGCCTGCCTATCGGGCGCGACAGATTCGCGAGTGGCTCGCGCGTGGTGCGAGTGGATACGAGGAGATGACAAACCTGCCCGCGGACCTCCGAACAGCACTCGTAGCTGAGCTACCGCTGTCAACTCTCGAGCTCACGCACGAAGCGGTCGCCGATGACGGCACCGTAAAGGCTCTGTTTCACACACGGGACGGCCATCCCGTTGAGGCTGTCCTGATGCGTTTCCGCGACGGTCGCCGTTCGATCTGCCTATCAAGCCAGTCTGGCTGCCCGCTCGCCTGCACCTTCTGCGCAACGGGGGCCATGCAGTTTCGCCGCAACCTCACCGCTGATGAGATCATCGACCAGGCGCTCCATTTTCGCCGATCAGAAAAGCTTGACCACGCAGTTTTTATGGGAATGGGCGAGCCGATGCTCAATCTCGATTCGGTACTCGAGGCCTGCGAATACCTTCCGGAGATCGGCATCACGCCCCGGCGCACCACGATCTCGACGGTCGGTTGGATTCCGGGGATGGAAGCGTTTACGGCGTCGACCGAATCTCGCGTCCGGCTGGCACTGTCACTCCATGCACCACGCGACGATCTACGTTCAGAGCTTGTCCCCAGCAACGATCGCTATCCACTCGCGGAAGTTCTTGCCGCGTGTCGCAACGATGCCGTCCAACGAAAGCAAAAAGTGTTCATCGAGTACGTGATGCTCGCAGGCGTGAACGATAGTGATGAGGAGGCGCGACAACTCGCCGCGCTGCTCGACCGAAAGCTGTTCAAGGTGAATCTCATCCCCTACAACCCGGCAAGCGTCTACACCGGGTCACTACCCGAACGGATCGACACATTTTGCGCCATTCTGCGCGGCGCCGGCATTGGCACCACGATTCGTCTGACCCGAGGACGCTCGATCGACGCGGCCTGCGGGCAGCTCGCGGCTCGGGGGCTCTCGGCAGCAGTCTCTACGAAGTAGTTCTGGTTCCCGCACCTGAAAATACGGGCGACTCTCGCGCTTTTCTGGCCGTGAGTTGCGATCGTTTCGGCGATCGTCGACACGATCAGCCGAGAGCGCGGGTAATGGGCTCGTCGATCGTGTGGAAACACTCGAGGCTGGTTCCTGCTGCGATGCAGCTTCTCGGACGCTGGAATTGGTACTTCCCGAGCAAGCTCGAGTGGCTTCCCAAGATCGGCATCGAGGGCCCACCATCCCGCAACGAAGACTCTGCGGATCCCGAGACGCTCCCGAAGACCCAGACCGCATAGAGGAAACAGTTCGCGGCCCCAGCGACGACGCTCTCGTGCAGCCGGGCCTACGAGTTCGGTACTGCTCGCCGCGACAGATCATCGAGCGCGCCGACGGCAGCATTCACCGCGGTCATATGCGGCGCGCAGATATCGAGCAGCTCCGCGAGCTCAACGACGGCGCCCGACATGCAGGCGTACTCGAGTGGCTTGCCTGCCTCCAGGTCTTGCAGCATCGACGTCTTGTGATCCCCGACGGCGAGCCCGCGCTCAAGCCTCCGTTCGATTCCTACAGGTATCTCAACGTCCAGAGCCTCGGCCACGGCAGCCATCTCTTCCATCATTGCGCGCAGAGCATCAACCATCTCAGGAGTCTCGCCGAGCTCACCAAGCGTCGCGCGGGTGAGCGCTGAAACCGGGTTGAACGACGCGTTGCCGAGTAGTTTGAGCCAGATCTGGCCACGCAGGTCTTCTTCGATCGGGCACTTCAGTCCACCGGCGACGAACGCCTCTGAGATCGCTCGGCACCGCTCGCTCGGCTTGCGGTTCGGCTCCCCGATCGTGAAGCGAGTGCCTTCAACATGTTGGATCACACCTGGCTCGACAATCTCGGCCGCCGGATAGACCACAGTTCCCACGGTTCGACCCGTGCCGAGGCTAGCCTGGATGCCACCGCCCGGATCAACACTCTCGAGGTGCCGGCCATCGAGCGGGCCACCATGACTCTCGAAATACCACCACGGAATCCCGTTCTGGCCCGCAACAACGGTCGCCTCAGGTGAGAGGTGCCTGACCAGGCGCGGCATGAGTTCGGGCAGGCTGTACGCCTTGAGTGTGATGAGGACAACGTCAGCCCCCTCGATGGCAGCGAGTTCGTCTGTCACCTCGGGGTGAGCTCTGAAGTCACCGCGGGGGCTCCGAACCTCTACGCCACGGGTTTGCATCGCGGCCAGATGAGCTCCACGCGCTATCAGCACGACGTCGGCGCCTCCGCGTGCCAGTGCTGCACCCGCGTACGCGCCGATCGCGCCCGCTCCGACGACTGCGATTCGCACGCTAGGCGTCAGGCCCGCGTTCAGGCGGGTAAATGTGTTCCGCGATGCGCCGCCGTTGGACCTTTCCAGTTGGCGTCCGCGGGATCTCGTCAAGCACGTGAATGGCGGTTGGCACCTTGAAGGCTGCAAGTCGCTCGCGGCCATAGGCAACGAGTTCTTCTTCGCTGACCTCACCTGTCAGGGCGACTGCGGCAGCAACCGTTTCTCCGTACTTCTCGTCCGGCACACCGAAGGCGACCGCTTCGCCAACCGCTGGATGCGAAACCAGCGCATCCTCGATCTCTAGTGGCGAGATGTTCTCGCCTCCACGCAGAATCATCTCCTTGAGGCGCCCGACGAGCCTGAGGTAGCCCTCCGAGTCGATGGTTCCTTGATCTCCAGTCCTGAACCAACCGTCGAAAAATGAATCAGCATTCGCCTGGGGGTTCTGCAGGTACCCGGGCGTCACGCCGGCGCCACGGATACACACCTCGCCCGGCTCACCGTGACCGAGGAAGCGCCCTTCACTGTCGGCAATCGCGATCTCGGTACCGGTAGCGACACCGACCGATCCGACAAAGCGAGCATGCGGTGGCAACGGGTTCGAAGACATCTGATGGCTCGCCTCAGTCATCCCGTAGGCCTCGAGCATCGGCACTTGGTACGTCGCCTCTGCGCGCTCGAACAATGGAGCACTAAGCGCAGAGCTGCACGATCGCGTGAACCTCAGCGTCGGCGGTGCAGGACCATCGGGCGCGCGATCGAGCAACATGTGGTGCAGCGTCGGGCCGGCCGAGAACCACGTCACACCGTGGTCGCTCAACTGCTGCCAGACCCGCCGGGGCGCAATCCGCCGCGGAGCGACAACTGAGCCGCCACCAGCGAATGCCGCAAGCGTTGAGGCGACCAATCCATGTATGTGGAAGAGCGGCATCACGCAGAGCGACACGTCGGTCGACGTGAGCTCGTAGAACTCGGCAATCGTGTCCGCCGAAGCGACGAGATTTCGTTGAAGCAGAGGAACCTGTTTGGGACGACTCGTCGTTCCGCTTGTGTGAAGTATCAGACCGATGTCGTCCGGCTCGGCCCTGGTCCGCGTAGTCCCTGGCTTGAGGCTCACGCCCTCGACACTCAGCTCGATGCGTCCACGAGCATCGGTTGCCGCATCCGCCACGATGGTGCCATCGGGCACGGAAGAACGGGCAGCGTCTCCCTCTCCAGCTGAAACGACCAACAACCTGGGCGATATATCACCGAGGTAGAAGCGATACTCCTCGGCCGTATACGCGGGATTGAGCGGCGCCACGGCCGCGCCCAATGACGCGATCGCGAGCAGACTCTTGATGCATTCCGGACCGTTCTGCAACACGAACGCCACGCGCTCGCCTTGCTCCACGCCAACTGACGCAAGGGTTCGCGCGAGCTCGTCGACCTCGTCTGCGAGCCCATCGCGTCGAAGGACGGAATCTTCATCGGGCGTAATGAGTGCTGCGGCATCGTCGGCTCCGCGCGCCAACAGATCGTCAAGAACTCGAGCCTCAGCCATCGTCACCACTGCTCGGATGCTCGTCGAACCGGTACCGAAGGACCGGATGCTTGGTGGCGCGCACCTCATCCAGCCGTCTCACAGGCTGTGAGCGTGGCGCTTCTTTGAGAGCTTCCGGCGCCGTTTCAGCCTCGGCGGCAATAGCGAGCATCGCATCGGCAAACTCGTCGAGCGTTTCCTTGGCCTCGGTCTCAGTTGGCTCAATCATGAGCGCCTCGGCCACGACGAGTGGAAAGTACACCGTTGGAGGATGGAATCCGTAGTCCATCAATCGTTTCGCAACGTCGAGCGCAGTGATGCCATGCTGCTTCTTGAGCTCGCGAGCGGACACAACGAACTCGTGCATACAGGCGCGGTCATACGGGAGATCGTATGCGTCACGTAGACGCGCCATCAGGTAGTTGGCATTCAGGACTGCGGCCTCAGACATCTCTCGCAGAGCCGGGCCGTAGCGCCGAATGAACGCGTATGAACGCACGAAGACCCCGAAAGGACCCCCGAACCCGCGAACTCGACCGACGGAGGCCGGCCGATCCGAGTCGAAGCGGAAACGATCGCCGCTGCGAGTCACGACGGGCACAGGCAGATAAGGAGCGAGCTCTTCGCGTACCGCGACCGGTCCCCCGCCCGGTCCCCCGCCACCGTGTGGTTGACTGAACGTCTTGTGCAGGTTGATGTGGACGACGTCGAAGCCCATGTCACCGGGTCTTGAAATACCACAGACCGCATTCAGGTTCGCACCGTCGTAGTAGCAGTAACCGCCTGTCTCGTGCACGGCCTTCGTGAGCTCGGTGATGTTCTCTTCGAAAAGGCCGAGCGTGGATGGATTCGTAAGCATTAGACCTGCAGTGCGATCTGAAAGTTTTGACTTGAGATCCGCCAGGTCAACGTAGCCCCGTTCGTCGATCTTGACGCCGACAAGCTCGAGTCCGGCCATCGTTACGCTCGCTGGGTTCGTCCCATGCGCGCTATCCGGAGCAAGCACCTCGACCCTCTGTTGCTCCCCGAGCGCCGCAAGATGCGCCTTGATCACGAGCAGACCCGTCAACTCGCCTTGTGAGCCGGCGGCCGGCTGCAGTGTCACGGCATCTAGACCGGTGATCTCAGCAAGTATCTCCTGGAGGCGCCACATCAATTCCAGCGCGCCCTGAGCTGAATCGTCGTCCTGGCGCGGATGAAGGTCACGAAACCCAGGCAGGTTGACGGCGCGCTCGTTGGCACGCGGGTTGTGCTTCATCGTGCACGAGCCGAGTGGGTAGAAACCTGTGTCTATTCCGAAGTTTCTGGTCGAGAGTTGCGTGAAGTGGCGAACGATCTCGGGTTCGGCCAACTCAGGCAGACGCGGAGCCGCTCTGCGCCGGAGCGCTTCCGGCACCTCCGCTCTCGGGATCGCTGGATTCGGAACCGTTCCAGCCCTTCTCCCGGGGCGAGACTTCTCATAGATGAGCTTCATGCCCGTACCTCGCGCAGCACATCTGCGAGCCGTTCGATGTCCTCGACCGTGCGCCTCTCTGTCAACGCGATCAGCAAGATGTCATCCATCCCGGGATAGT
>JAUXJK010000310.1 GCA_030624785.1 Actinomycetes bacterium | reverse complement strand
GGGGGTTCCTGATCATCCTCGCGGTTGCCGGTGTGATTACGGCGCTCTCGCTCCAGCCGACCCTGGCGGTGCTGTTTTGGGTCGTTCGCATCGCCTTCTTCATCGCGATCGCCTTTTTCATCTACCGCCTGTGGCGACAGCGACGCGAACAGATCGCCGCATGGCCTACGCGGGCGAAGATCGTGTTCTACGGCGGAGCCGCATTGGCGATCGTCAATCTCGTGCTTTCAGCCGTGACCGACTACCCCTCGGGCGGCCTGGAGATTCTGATCTTCATCGCGGTGCTCGTCGCTGCCGGCTTCTCGATGTGGCGCATCTGGGCCGAGCAGCACAGCTACGGCTACTCATACAGCCAGGGTTACTGACACGGCTATGGCGACTCGTCAGCACCGCGAATCGGTGCGAACCCGCAGCCGAATTGCCAGTCAGCCCGGTGCGATCGAGGCGACGCCGTCGAGCGAATCGAGGACCGAGCGAACAGGCTCGGCCGTGCCCACAAATATCGGCGTGTCGCGCTCCGTGAACTTGCTGGCTTCGGTCTCGCGCAACGTCATCATGAGCTCAAGAAAGTCGTTCGGACTCTCGCATTCGAACGCAGTCATGAACTCCTGATCGTCGATGCCGAACGAGTACGTCGTGTGATTGGTAATGCTCGCAAACCTGCTGCCGATCTCAGCATGTTCGCGCATCGCTTTCACGCGATCCTCCATCGAGAGCGCGTACCAGGGCCGCAGCTTGACGAACGGATAGACGACGAGATAGGGCGCTCCACGAGGGACGATCTTGCGCGGCGGCCGACGGGTGTCGCGCTCGAAATACTTAGAGGAGCGCGTCGCGGCGAGGTAGGAGTACGGCGTATCGAGATAACCCGCAAGAGGTGTGCCGTTGAGCGCAGTACCCAGGTCTCGAAGATCCTCGTAGCGCTCGGTGATCTTCCACAGCAGCAGTTCGACGTCCGGACGCACGCCGACGTGGCTGTACGAGAGGACCGTCATGCGCCGCTGAAACGATTCGACAACGTCGGCGAACGCGGCCTTGGCGACGGCGCGCTCCTCTGCTGGCAGACGCCGCCACTCGGGAGCCACCTTGTAGTAGGTGTACGCGACGTACTGGGGTGTCTCGAGATCCACTTCGTCGTTCATGGTGAAAATCGTAGTTGCTTCGTTGCTTTCACGGCACATCTGGCCGGTGATCTGTCCATTGTCCGTGCATATGGTCGTCGTGAGGTCGCTCGAGACCACCAACCGGCGGGCGGGTGACGGTCTCGTGGGGGAGCCACCCGGCTCCCCCGTGGCCTCGCCGGTGGGGGCTAGTCTGGCCCTGGTGTCCGAGTCGTCAATCGAAGAGCAGCTTCAAGGCTTGCCGGCTGAATCCGGCGTCTACCTGTTTCGCGATGCGAGCGACGAGGTTCTCTACGTCGGGAAGGCCAACTCCCTTCGTTCCCGAGTCCGGACGTACTTTCGCGGCGGCGACGGTCGGATCGGTCTCGATCGGATGGTCGAGCGCGTAGCTCGAATCGAGGTGATCGTCACGCAGAGCCCCGGCGAGGCGCTTCACCTCGAACAGAATCTGATCAAGCGCCACCGTCCGCGCTTCAACGTTCGGCTGCGCGATGACAAGTCGTATCCGTACATCGCAGTAACGGTCAAGGACGAGTTTCCGCGCGTGATGTTCACGCGCGAGCGTCATCGTCGCGACGTTCGCTACTTCGGCCCATACTCGTCCGCGAAGAAAGTTCGTGAGACTCTCGACGTTCTCAACCGGGTCTTTCCCTACAGGCCGTGTGAGGGCCCTACGCCCGGTCGACACTCGGGCATTCCGTGTCTGGACTTCCATATCGATCGCTGTCTCGGCCCGTGTGTCGGAAGCGTCACGAAAGAGGCATATGCCGAGGTGATTGACGGTGTGACCGAGTTCCTGTCCGGCAATACCCGTCCCACACTCGACGCTCTCGAGCGAAAGATGGAGAATGCCGCCGAGTCACAGGATTTCGAGCAGGCAGCTCGCTATCGGAACCGCCTCTTCTCGGTACGGCACCTAGCCGAGCGCCAAGCAGCCGACCGTCGGAACATCGGCTCCGTCGATGTGATCGGGATCGCTTCGAAGGGCGAGCTAGCGGCGGTTCAGGTGTTTCCGCTTCGCGACGGCAAGATGGTCGACCGACACGAGTTCACGCTCGAGAACACCGCCGGTCATGACGCGACGACGTTGCTTGAAGCCTTCTGTCTCGAGTACTACGGAAGCTCCAGCAGCATCCCGCCTCTGGTCGTGGTTCCACCCGAAGCGGATGACGTCGCCGGGCTCGCCGAGTTTCTCGGCAAGCTGCGCGGAACGAGCGTCGAGGTGCGCAGCGCACAACGTGGCGAGAAGCGTCGGCTGCAAGACCTCGCGCGCCGAAACGCCGAGCTGTCGTTGGAGAACGAGGCGATTCGCACCGAACGTCGACGCGCCTGGCGCGTCGAAGCGCTCGAGGAACTCCGCGAAGTACTCAATCTCGAAAGCCTCCCGATCAGACTGGAGTGCTACGACATCTCGAACACGCAGGGGTCATCGCCTGTCGGCTCGATGGTCGTATTCGTCGATGCGGTCGCCAAGAAGGCTCACTACCGCAAGTTCGGCATCGAGAGCGTCGCTGGTCCCGACGACACCGCGATGATGGGGCACGTGATCTCGCGTCGATTCGCGCGGCTTGCCACCGTCGAGAGCGACAACTACGACGAGAGCTTCGCGGCCACGCCCAACCTCGTCGTCATCGATGGAGGCAAGGGACAGCTCGAGGCGGCCAGGCACGCGATGCGTGGCTACGACCTCCCACGTGTTGCCGTGGTGGCTCTGGCAAAGCGTGAGGAGGAGGTATTCGTGCCGGGGCGGCCAGAGCCTGTGCGATTGGAGCGCGATTCTGCGGGTCTGCAGCTACTGCAACGCATTCGCGATGAGGCGCATCGGTTTGCGCTGATATTCCATCGGCAGCGACGCGATAGCCGTGCGCGCGAATCGATTCTCGATGCGCTGCCTGGCGTCGGCCCGGCCCGGCGCCGAGCCCTTCTCAAACACTTTGGCTCGACCCAGCGGCTTCTTGACGCCTCGCGCGAGGAACTTGAGGGCGTACCAGGGGTACCCGCTCGAACCGGCCGCCAGATCCACGCAGTGCTGCGCAAGGCCGGCGGAGCCTGAAGTATGGAGTTGAGAGGCGTCCTCCCGCGCCTTCGCCTGGTCAGGTGACACTGTCCGAGGAGGCACGCGCCGAGTTGGTGCGCTCGACTCATCGCCAGTCATGCTGCAGGCTT
>JAUXJK010000165.1 GCA_030624785.1 Actinomycetes bacterium | reverse complement strand
TGTCGGTTCGTCCTCTGGAGGCCTCGAGTGCGTGAATCTCGAAGCTTCGCGCAGCAGCCGCTGCGCCGTACGAGGGGAACCAGAAAACCATGCCAGATGAACCTACCTTTGCCTCGCTTGGTGCGTCCGACGTCGTCGTGCGCGCGCTCGAGGAGCGGGGCATCACGAGCCCGTTTCCGATTCAACGAAATGCCATGCCCGACGCGATCGAAGGCAGCGACGTGCTCGCGAAGTCACCCACCGGCTCAGGCAAAACTCTTGCCTTTGCGATCCCGATCGTCGAGTCGCTTGATCCATCAGAGCCGCGCCCGTCGGCCCTGGTGCTCGTGCCCACGCGCGAGCTCGCTGCGCAGGTCGCTGAGGAGTTTGAGGCGATCGCGCACGCGCGCGGCCTCAAGGTCGGTGTGGCGTACGGCGGTGTCGCCATCGCCCCGCAGGCGAAGCACGCCGGCGACTCGCACATTCTTGTCGCGACGCCTGGCCGGCTAACGGATCTTGTTGAGCGCAGGCTTGTCTCGCTCAAGGGAGTTCGTATCTTCATCCTGGACGAGGCCGACCGTATGCTCGACATGGGGTTCAAGCCCCAGGTCGATCGCATCGTGCGCAAGCTGACCAAGGATCGCCAGACGATGTTCTTCTCGGCGACGCTCGACGGTGAGGTCGGAGTCATGGCTTCGTCCTATACGCGCAACCCCTGTCGTCACTCGGCTGAGCCTATCGAACAGATCGACGAGTCTGAAGTCGAGCACCGTTTCGTACCGGTCACACCCGAGAACAAGGTTGAGACGCTAATGAACCTGCTTGAAGCCGATCGCGGCCTGGCGCTCGTGTTTGTGCGCACCAAGCGTGGTGCGGAGCGGCTCGAGACGCGGCTTCGCCGCAACGGAGTCAAGGCGGTCTCCATGCATGGTGATAAGACGCAGGGAGCACGCGAGCAGGCACTCAAGCAGTTCGAATCAGGGAAGGTCAGTACGCTCGTTGCCACCGACGTCGCAGCGCGCGGCCTCGATCTCTCGCACGTCACCCATGTGATCAACTACGACCCGCCCGAGCAGGGCAAGGACTACGTCCACCGAGTTGGACGAACTGGTCGAGCTGGGCGAAGCGGTATGGGAATCACGCTTGTCCTGCCTGAGCAACAGTCCGACATGAGCCGCGTAGCGGCCGTGCTCGGCCATGCAGATGAGTTCACGCGCGAGGGGATGACGGTCGCTCCGGCTCGTCTTGTCTACACGTCTCGGCGCCGCAGCAGCCGTGGTTGGGGCCCGCCCCGCGTGCGACGCAAGGTCTGACCTCGACAAGCGAGGCTCGAGCGAACTTCAGCCGCTGGTACGCCTGCCGCGCGGTATACGAGCTTGGGTGCGCCAGCAGAGCGCTATGCGAGCTTGCTGCGCAGGCGCGCGGTCTCGTCTAGATCGAGCTCGCCGCCCTCTGAGATCTCAACGCCATAGATTTCGCGTGCTCGCGCGGGCGTGATGATTCCCTGGAGTACGTCGTCGCGGACGCGCTCTGGTTCTCGAGCGGTTGGCGAACCGTAGCCGCCCCCTGACTGGCTGAGACAGGCAATGCGCTCCCCTGGTTGGAGCTCCACAAGTCCCGATTGCGGGAGCGGCTCCTGACTACCGTCTGGTTTTCGTCGCACGTTCCAGGCTGGAACGCTGTCCAGCCCGCCACGGACGCCGACGGCCGGGTTCTTCTCGCCGTCAGAGACGTACGCGATCGTCAGGCTTCCCCCGTCGCTTGGGCCGTATTCGACCTCGAGCGCAGGGGCGCCGCGACGCCAGCCGGCGCCCTCGGTGTCGGTGATGATGTGTCGGTCGTGAACGACCATGGGCTGGTAGTGCTCCGATACCTCGACCGAGTCGACGTGACACATGCCTCCGTTGCCCGCGTGGAGATAGGTGAGCCAACCATCCGAGTATGGGCCCCCGGCACCTGAAGTTCCGCCGAGGAAGATCTGATTCACGTGCGGCTTGTTCGAGCGAGGGTCAATGCCCGAGACCACCGCGGAGCTCGCGACGAAGAAGGCCCCGAACTCGGCCATGCCGATTCCCTGGCCGAGCTTCGCCATGGCCTGCTGGGTGGCGTTCGCAATCCTGTCGGCGACGTTGGTCGTGGCGACGGAACAACTCGCTGGGTGCTGCGGGATTCCGGCAACGCATCCTTCGCGAAGGAGGATCCGCACGCGGCGGGCTGAGCCACCGTTCTTGGGAACGGACGGATCGAGGCTGTTGAATACGCCGATCAGGGCGGCAGCGCGAGCGGTCGACTCCGTCATGTTGAGGCCCGACGGGAGGTTGTCAGGGTTGTCGCGGAGGTCGACCTCGATGACGCCGTCGCCAGGGTTGACACGCACCGTCGAGCGGATGGGTATGCCGTCGGTAGGTGTGCCCGGAAGCGGGTCGTGGACAGAGAGCGCGCTCGCTTCGAGTTCGGGCAGCTCGCCGATCGAAGCAGCCATCAGGCCCTCCGAGTAGTCGAGCCACTGCTCGTCGAACGCTTCGAGTGTTTCCCAGTCGACGTCGTCTCCCAGCGCGAGCGTCTCGCGTTCCCCGATACGGGCCGCTCCAAGCATCGCGAGATAGTCGCCGTGCCATTGCTCAGGAACGCGGATGCGCATCATGCACATGCGAATGATGTCGTCGATGTCGATGCCATCGCGCTGAACCTGGACGCACGGAAAGATCAGCGCCCCTTCCTCGTAGACGTCTCTTGCCTCAGCGTGGTACGTGGTCGGGATCGAGTTTCCGACATCGGCCTGGTGGGCCTTGCAGACCATCGTGTAGCGGTGCTGTTCGTCGCGGTCGAAGACTGGTATGAGAATGACGTGGTCAGCAGCATGAGAGTTGCCGTGGTAGGGCGAATTGTGGAGGAAGGCGTCGCCGGGCTTGAGATTTGGGTGCACTTCGAGCATTGAACGGCTGAGCATGTCCGCTCCCAGCACGTGCACCGGCAGGCTCTCGGCATAGACAAGTAGGTCGCCGCTCTTGGTGGTTATGCAGCAGGAGAAGTCGCGCGCGCGGTTGAGTACTCCGGAGCGACCTGTGCGCAGAAGCGTATTTCCCATCTTGCTCGCGATGCCCTCGAATCGGGCTGCGAGCACGGCCAGCTCGGCTCCGCTCAGCGCCGCGGCGCCCGAGTTGCTCGCACTGCGCGCTGAGGTGCCGCTCACGGGTGAATCACCAGGTTGCCCGACGTCGTTTTCTCGAAGCTCGAGGCGCTGTCGAGCACAACTGTCGTAAACGGTGACTCCACGATGGCAGGCCCGTTTCGTGGTTTTCCAGACTCGAGTGTCGCCCAGGGAATGACGTCGGCGTCAACGTTCGCCTCGGTGGGGAGGTAGACGCGGCGAGTCGTCGACTCCAGAGTCGTGCCCGACGTCTCGTGGAGGCGGCCGAACGGCGTCCCATCTCGCGTATCTGCGCTGGCCCGCGCCCACCAGCTCACAAGCTCGATCGCGGAGTGCGGATCGTCGATAGCGAACACGTCTCGATGGGTCTTGTGGAACCGCTCAGCGACGGCTTCCATCGACGTCGCCGTTGACGCATCGGAGCCGAGCTCGACGGGGATCTCCCAGGCCTGGTTCTCGTAGCGTGCTTCGACGCCGAACGTGATCTCGCCGTCGCCGTCTGCCACGCCCGCGTCGCGAAGAAAGGAATCGCAGCGAGCCTGGAGCCCGGCGATCGTCGTGGCGACTCCGGGTGCGTCGAAATTCGTCGTCGTGGTGAAGTTGACGGCGCGGTGCTCGACAGTCAAGGACGACATCAGTGCGCCAGCAGCCGAGAGTGCAGCTCCTGTGTCCGGAATGATCAGCCTCTGACACCGCAACCGGCGTGCGATGAATACCGAATTGAGGCCTGCCGCGCCGCCGCCTCCGATCAGTGTCGCGCGTGCGGGGTCGATGCCCTGGTTCACGGTGATCGCGAGGATCGCCTGCACCATCGATTCGGTGGCGACGTCGATTACGGCCCACGCCGCGGGCTCCACTTCGAGCCCGAGCGGCTCCGCAACGTCCGCAAGCAGCGCGGCTCGTGCCTTCTCCTCATCCAGTGCGAGTGCGCCGCCGAGGAAGTAGCTGGCATCGAGGTGTCCCAGCACCAGCGACGCGTCGGTGACGCTCGCATGGGCGCCGCCGCGTCCGTAGCAGGCCGGCCCGGGATCGGCGCCGGCGCTCTTTGGGCCCACGTGAAGAACGCCGCCTGGATCGACCCATGCGATCGAGCCGCCGCCCGCTCCGATTGAGCGCACGTCGACGGACGGAAAGCCGGTCATGTGCCCCTTATAGGCACCGCCGACCCATGTCTCTCGAGTCCAGGGGATCGTCTCGCCGCGCACAAGTGAGACGTCATACGGCGTGCCGCCGGTGTCCGCGACGATCGCGTACTCGGTCGTGCCGTCCTCAATGCGGTTGTAGTGAGCCCCCGCGATCGGCGCGAGGGCGGGGCCTGAGTTGACTGCGTGGATCGGCGTTTGCGCGAGCGCTTCGGCGTCGACCATTCCCCCCTGGGAGGTCAGGCAGAGAACGCGGCCTGTGAAACCGGCTTCAGCAAGCCGATCCGTCAGGCCACCGAGATAGCGCGCCATGAGTGGTTTCAGCGATGCATCGATCGCGGCTGAGCTCGCGCGTCGATACTCGCGCCAACTGGGGTTCAGCTCGTGGGAGAGCGTGACCGGCACGTCGGGAAGCTCCGCAGCGAGGATCTCGCCGACCCTCAGCTCGTGGGCTGGATTGACGATCGACCAGAGTAGACACACCGAAACGGCTTCGACATTGAGGTCGGCGATGCGCTGCACCGCCGCCCGAGCGACATCCTCTTCCAGCGGTTCGAGCTCTGCTCCCTGGGCATCGAAGCGCCCGGGAATCTCGAACGTCAATGCTCGTGGAACGTAGGGTTGCGGGTATTCGGCCGAGTGATCGAACGCTCGTGGGCGGCTGCCTTCCCTGAGGAGCAACACGTCCGGGTGGCCAGCCGTCGTCAGGAAGGCCGTCCTCGCCGTGTTTCCGGTCAGGATCGCGTTGATCGCGTGCGTGGTCCCATGGATGAAGACCTCGCCTTGCGCGAGGTACTCGGGTAGCTGCAGGTCGTGCTTCTCGGCAGCGAGCTCGAGCGAAGCGAGAACGCCGTCGACAGGGTCGCTCGGTGTCGTGGGAGCCTTGAACATCTCAACCCCGCCGGTTCCGTCCTCCACGACGAGGTCGGTGAACGTCCCGCCCGTGTCGCACGCGAACCGGAGACCGCTATTGGTGTTCTCAACCTCCATCGGGCGAGCACTCTACTGCACTTCACGTCGAGTTCAGCGGCGTTCGGTCGCGGCTCGAAACGCGTCGTCAAT
>JAUXJK010000051.1 GCA_030624785.1 Actinomycetes bacterium | reverse complement strand
GCCGTAGAGCGCGCGCTCGTCGAGGCCTAGGCTGAACTCGCTCAAAGCGCAGCTCGCGCGAACGAGCTCGTTCGCGGGGCGGCCCATCGCCGCCGGCTACGCGTTCATCATCACGGCCAACATCAACCTGGTCGCGTTCTTTACGCTGGCGCCGACATTTCGCGACGATTTCGGCCTCTCGAAGTTCGAAACGAGCCTGCTCTTCACTGGGGCTGGCGTCATGATGCTCGTGACTGCCGTGCCACTCGGCTTCTTCGCAGATCGTGTCGGCCGCCACCGCGTCGCCGTCGCAGCAGCGGCGTTGATCGTGATCTCAGCTGTGGCCCACGCTCTGTCCAACGACTTCTGGTCGTTGATGGCTGCCCGCGTTCTGTTTGGCCTGGCGTTCACGGGAATGCTCACCGCAGGCATTGCCTGGACGGTGCTGTCAGTGGCCCCCAAGGACCGGGCGCGAGCGATCGGTGGCGTAATGCCCGTGGCGGCATCAAGCTTTCTCATCGGCCCATACCTCGCCGGCCGGCTCACTGACGTCGGCGGGACGACGCTCGCCTACACAGTCATCGCCGTTCTCAGCGGCTTGAGCCTGCTGTGGCTTGCCCTGTCGCCTGCCGGCGATCGGGCCAAGCACGAACAGCCTTCACCGCGTGAGCTGCTCGGCGTGATCCGTTCAACCGTTGTGCTCGCCGCGTTCATTCTCCTTTTTCTGGGCGTTCTCGTCGACGTCATGGTCAACCTGCTCGTGCCCCTTCAGCTGGACGAGAACGGGCTCTCCGCTGGACAGATCGGAGCGATTCTTTCCGCGAGCGGCGTCCTCTACCTGCTCTCAGCTCTGATCGCCGTCCGAAACGCGGATCGCATCGTCAACTTGCGCGCCGCAGGCGTAGCTGGATTGCTGATCGCGCTCAGTCTTCTCCCGTTAGCGGCCTCATCGGCAACGAGCATGCAGGCTGTGGGTTCGATGGCACGGGGCGCGGCTCTCGGTATCTGCTTCACCGTTGCGTTCCCTCTCGGCGCCCTGGGAGCGACTGCTCTTGGCGTTGGGCTCGGCGCCGCCAACGGCGTGCTCATGGTGGCGTCGGGGCTAGCCAATGCCGCGGGGCCAATCGGCAGCGAGCGCGTGGCCAACGCACTCGGGGACAGCTGGACGTTTGCAGCTCTCGCAGCGGTATGCGCCGTGACTGGAATCTGGATGTTGATCGTCGCGCGTGCTCCCGCGTCAGCCAGAGCGGGTCCAGTTACCTATCAGGGGTCGCAATGACCTCCGCGACGTTCACCTGGAAATTCGCTTCCATCTCGCCATCCGGATCCTGACCCCATTCTTTGATCCAGCCGAGCGCGAAGTCGCGCATCTTCTCGTTGCCGACCATGGCCTCCCAACCCTCCGGTCCGTCAATGTCCATGAGGTCGTAGTCCGTGTAGCGGATCGTCCCGACTTCGGCCGTGTCGACGCGCCAGTTCGAGTAGCTCAAGATCTCCGGAATGCTATTCAGGAACGGGTTGTCAACGTCTCGTAGCCATTGGTCGTATCCACGCTCGTGTGCGTCCGCGCGCGGCGTGTTCGTGATGAACGCGACGTGCTCGGTTCGTTTCGTCACGGGTGGCTCGGCGATCAGCCTACAGCGGTAGAACTCGACGCCCGAGTCGGCAAACGTGCCCTCGGGATGTGTCCCCCAGAGGTCGTTCCAACCAGATGCAAACTCACCGATGGCGGGGTTGCCGAGCACCTTGTCGTAGCCTCCGACGGGATCGATGAACATCAGGTCGAAATGAGTAAATGGGCACACGCCAACGGGCGAATCGATGATCTTCCAGTTTGAGTAGTGCAGGATGCCATCGACACTGTTGAAGAATGGCGCGTCGACCTCGCGAAGCCAATCTTCATAGCCCCGATCGTTCGAGTCCTCTCGAGGCGTGTACGCGATCTGCAGCATGAGCGATGAGATATTCGACATGGCGCTCCCTCCGATGGTTGAGATCAGGCTGGCTCCGCGCCGGAGAGCCCGGATCGAGGATCAGGACGGTCCTGGAGCCTACGCCCTCGCGCAGGCGTTGGAGCGCCGCCTCGAGACCCGCCAGGTTCGTGCGGTGCGAGATCGTGCGCCCGACGTCGAGCGTCCCGTCTTCAGCGAGTCCGGCGAGCTGCGCGATCTCGCGACGAGGTCGTCCCGATCCATAGAACGAACCACGTATCGACTTCTCCGCTGTCAGGAACTCGAGTGCGGGCAGCACCGCGTGCGTGCCCCTTGGCGCGAGCCCAACGACGACAGCTCCGCCACCCGTCTTGAGTGAGTCCCACGCGATACGAATCGTCTCCTCACGCCCCACCACCTCGAACGCGTGGTCGACGCCCCCGCCGGTCAACTCGCGGACCTGCCGTCCGGGCCGCTCGTCCGTACCGATGACGCCGTGTGTCGCTCCATGTGCCCGAGCCGCCTCGAGCTTCGCCTCCGAGACATCTACGGCCACGATCGCCGCTGCCCCGGCGAGTCGCGCGCCCTCAATCACCTGCAGGCCCACGCCGCCACAGCCGACGACGCACACCGAGTCACCGTGAGCCACGCCCGCGGCGTTGCGGACCGCGCCCACCCCCGTCACGACGGCGCAACCGATGAGCGCCGCTTGCCAGAGCGGGAGTCCATCAGGCACTCGCACAAGACCCTGTTCAGGCACCACGGTGTACTCCCCGAAGCACCCTATGGTGAGAAACTGCTTCAGCTGACCGCCAGCCATATCGTGCATGCGGCTCGTGCCGTCGGTAAGCACGCTCGCGAAGGACGCGCGCAGACCCGGTTCGCAGCGATTCTCCTGTCCTTCGAGGCACGGCGTGCACGTCCCACACGCAGGAACGAAGCAGAACGCAACGCGATCACCTATCGCCCAGTCCAGCACCCCATCACCGATCGCCTCGACGACGCCGGCACCCTCGTGCCCCGCGACAAGAGGGAAGTCATCTTGACTGAGGTGACCGTCAACCATGTGCAGATCGGAATGACAGACACCGGCCGCGGCCACCTTCACCCGCACCTCGCCGGCTCTTGGTGCTTCTACCCGGACGCTTTCGATCTGACCACCCGTGCACGGCTCGCGTGAAACGTGAGCCTGACACGTGAGCTCAGCAGCCATTGGCTGATTGTCGCAGGGAAGTGCGTCGAAGGCCCAGGCAGGCAATCGGCCTGCTCGTGCGGGCCGATTGAACCGTTGCCCAATGGGGCGCCAGGCGCCCTGATTGGCGTGCTCGCTTGAGCTAAGGGAGCGCGATCCGCAGCTCGTAGCCCGCGTGATCGGTGATGTTGCGCTTGTCGACATCCTTCTCGCCGATGCTGCTGTTCGTGTCGAGAGCGGCGCCAAGCCCGACTGTGAGATCCGCATGGCTCGTGTACAGAAATACCTGATCGTCTTCGAACCCGAACGGTGGTTCGTGCCACGTACCGATGTGCATGTTTGTGGCGACGTCCCCGGGCACGAGAAACGCCTTGATCTGGTCGTACCCCGGCACATCATCGTCGAGCCGCGCATCGGGAGCGGCTACCACCTGAACGAATGGCCGCCCTCCGAGTGAGATAAATGTCTGAGTGAGTTCCATGTGCCGCTCGAGGAACCTGACGTGAAACGGCCTGACCTTGTTGCGGGTCATCAAGAACTCCATTGGACGCGACGTCTCGAAGTCGGCTCGGAATACGTCGACGCCGTCGTAGAGATTGATCGGGAGACGCTCACGTCCTTCAGCTGAGAGCACGTCACCGAACGGCGCGAACGCCTCTTTGGTCAGCGGTTCGACAGCGAGGTACTTGACCTCAACGCCAGCGTCTACTGTTGCCATGATCGACTCCTTTATTGACGCGCCTATGCGAGACGCCATCGATTTGATGTGTGCCCGCAGCGGTCACTACCGAATGCTAACGCGCAGCTCGTAGCCGGTTCGATCAGTGATGTTTCTCTTGTCGACGTCGAGCTGGCCGATCTCCTGACTCGCGTCGACCTTCGACTGGAGACCCTTCGTGAGCGATTGATGGCTCGTGACGATGACGAGCTGCTCGGCCTGAAGCGGGAACGGCGGTTCATGCCACACGTTGGTGTTGATCTGAACGCCGCGATTCCCGGGCACGATGAACGCCCTCACATCGGCGGAAGCCGGCACGTCGTCGACGAGCTCCACGTCCGCGCCCGCGACCACCTGGACGAACGGCGCGCCGTCCATTGGAAGAAACGCCTGCGACAGGCCGCCGTGGCGCTCGAGGTTATGGATCCTCATGCCGCGGTAGCGCAGTCGGTTGACGAGAAACTCGAATGGCTCGTCGGCCACAACCGGAATGTTGTACGCGTCGATCGTGCCCTCGTAGAGGTTGATCGGTAGACGCTCGCGGCCGTCGGGACCGATGATGTCTCCATACGGTGCGAAACCGTCGACGGTCAACGGCTCGGCCTCCACTGTGCGCACTTCTACGCCTTCCTGCACCTGCGCCATCTCATCCTCCTGTTGGTCTAGATCTCGCGTCCGAGCTGCTCGCCTTCGTACACCACGGCGGCAGGCTTTCTTGGTGCAACGCAGTCACCGATCCTATGTACTTCCTTGAATCCATTGTGGCGAATCGACTGCCACAGTGCGTCGTTTGGCTCCTTGAACTGTGAGAGCACGAGCGTGTCGACATCCACGCTGCGTCGCGGGCCGCCCCACACGTCGTAGAGCTCCACGGTGTCGCCGTCGATCTTCTCGACGAAGTGTTGCGACGTCAGAGCTATGCCCTTGCCGACCACCCGCGGGAACAGATACGTCATGTCGAGCGACTTCATTGTGTCTTCGCCGACAAGAAGCTGTGGTGTAACAACTTCGATCTGCGTTACACCGCCGTCGGCCAGAATCTCGGCCAGCCCGAGCGGAAGGTAACCCGCCGTCTCGTCGAGTATCACCACGCGTTGTCCGAGCGAAGCCGGATCGTCGAGCGCCCGTCGAATTGCGGCGCCAACGTCGATCACGTTGTCCTGCTCAGCTCCCGGGATGCTCTCTCGCTCAGGTCGGTACGGACTGTCCCCGGAACCGATCCATGTGGCTCCAGTCGCGACGACGACGGCGTCCCAGTCGCCAGCCTCGAGAGACGCTGGAGTCACTTCCACGCCTTGCTGACAGTCGACACCAAGAGCCTCGAGGGGACGCGTCAGGTTGTCGATCGCGATCTGCCAGCCACTTCTGGTTGGCAGCTGCTTGATCAGGTTGAAGTTGCCGCCCGGCTCATCTGCCTGGTCGAAGACAGTGACCTTGTGGCCGCGTTTGGCGGCCAGGCCCGCCAGCTTGAGACCCGCAGGGCCGGCACCAACAACCGCTACCTTCTTCTCCTCGCCGCTGCGAACCGGTTCTAGCGTTCCCTCACCCCACTGGGCTTCTCGACCCGTGACCGGGTTGAGAGCGCACGTCACTTCGCGATTGTCGACGAGGCGTTCGACGCAGAAGTTGATGCCGGCGCAGTTGGTGATCTCGTCCGACTGTCCTTCGCGGCGTTTTCGAATGTGATGAGGATCAGCGATCTGGGCCCGCGTCATTGCCACCATGTCGGCCTGCCCCTTGCCGACGATCTCGTTCGCGAGCTCGAGACTGAGAATCCGACCAACAACGAAGATCTTGCCGCGATGGCCAACGATCTCTTTCGCACGCTCCGCATATGGGGCAAGAAAGCCCTCCGGCTGAGCGTTCATCGGCGCGACAGCGATATGGAGTGTGTGGTAGCCACCGCCCGAGATGTCGAAGAAGTCAAACAACCCTGACCCGGCAAGCACGTCGATCTGTGCTTCAAAGTCGTCACTGCGAATGCCGCTCTCACCGAGAAACTCGTCGGCTGAAAGTCGCGCGCCGACCGCGATCTCGTTGCCGACCTGACGTCGGATCTCTTCTCCGACCTCTATGACGATCCGACACATGTTCTCAACGGATCCGCCGTACTCATCCGTGCGCTTGTTGAACGCAGGTGACAGGAACTCGCCGAGCAGCTGACTATGCGCAGCGTGGATCTCGACACCGTCGAGCCCCGCCGTCATCACGTTGAACGCCGATCGACCGAAGTATTCGACCAGCTCGCGAATGTCGTCTTTCTCCATCGCCTTGGGCCGCTCGTTGTAGATAGCTGATGGAATCGGCGATGCCGCCCAGAGAGGACGGAACCGGTCCACGAACATGGTGGATAAGCCCTGAGCGCCGCAACAGAACAGCTGCACCATCTGCTTCGTGCCGAACTCATGAACTGCGTCGGCGAGCTTCGCGTACATGGGGACGACACGCGGCTCCCAGGCGACACACCCCTGGTCATAGTTCATACCTGAAGGGTGAGCGGCTTGCTGCTCGAGAATGAGCATCGACGCCCCGCCCATCGCCCTCTCGCGGTAGTAGGCAACATGGCGATCGCTGATCAATTCGTCTACGCCATAGAGCTGCGTATGGCCGGTGGCCATGACGCGATGGTCGACTCTGACAGGACCGATATCGAGTGGCTGCCAGATGTGTTTTAGATCGGCTGCGTTCGTCGTCACGCGCGTTCCCTCCTCAGGGGCATGAGCGATGTATAGCTCGGCCGATGCCGCAATGCGAGCCATTCGGGCACTGTGACGTCACTCACGCCAGGCGATCGCGGGCGTGACAAGGGGGATCTGATAGGTCGGTTCCTCGTCGCGGGAGGGCCCGTAGATGTCGACGCCGTCGACATCTGCAACGGCCAGCCAGAGCCCATCCGGCGACCAGTCGAAGTCGCTCTGCTCGAGTGGACCGAGAACGCCGCCAGTTCGAATATCGACAATGAATAGAGGCCCATCGCCGTCCTTGAGCGAGACAGCCACCTCGCGCCCATCAGGACTCATCACTAGCTCGTCACGCAGGGCGTCGGTGACCAGGTCGCCCGGGATACCTCGCTCCTCGAGAAACAGCGGAATCTCTGTGACGGTTTCGACGACATCGCCTCTCCACAACTGGAAACTGCCGACCGGATCGCCGTTGGGAGGCCGCTGAACAACGCTGACTGCGACCAGGCCCCCGGCGCCACTCGTGTGACCGAGCACGAAGCCCTGAGCGTCCGGCTCGGAGCCGGCAGCCTCAAGTATCTGGCCAAGAGTGATCTCTTCAACTCCGTCCCGGTGAACGCCATCGGTCGAGAGCACCTGCGTGAGGTCGACGGCTGTGCGCGTAATGAGCGAGTCATCGATACCAAACGCGGGCCAGCAGCCAGCCTCACTTGCGCGAGCTCCATCCTCGACATCGATGATGACGGTGTCGCCCGAGCCGGCTGCATCGCAGCCTGCAAGACGAGTTGCATCAGATGACCACGCGAATGCGCGGCCCACGCGCCCAATTGATCGCACGGTCTCGGGCCGACCATCGAGCTCGACAAGTTCGAGTCGCGGACGCGGCACGTCTGGGCCCTGTCCTTCGGCCACGACTGCGGCGGTTTCGCCGTCCGGGGCCACGATGAAATCGCAACCTGAATCAGGACCCGATCTTGAGAGGCGCATGCCGCCGAGGTCGACGACCTGCACCACGCAGTTCTGGCCTCTCGCCACGACCAGCGTGCCGCGAAGCGCGCCAGGCTCCGGCGAGTGCGGGCCAATCAGATTACGACTCGCCGAGTCGTCCCGTGATGCGTCGTCCTCGGCGGCGCTCGACTCCTGGCCAAATCCCCCAAGCGCAGCGACCGCCGCCACGGCGACGACGGCGAGAACGATGACGACTGTGATGATCCGGTTCAACATGACGACGTACCGACTCCAGTGTGGCTCGCCTAGCGGGCGAGTGTGCCGGTTGTCGGTCTGTCACTCGGCAGACCGCGTGCCACGAGCGCGCCGACCGCCGCCAGACCAGCGCAGAGCAGCCAGAAACCTACCCAACCAAGCGCGGCCGCGATCGCGCCCATTGCTGGCGCCGACACGGCAGCGGTCGTGAAGATCACCGTCGCGGCGACTGCAACCGACTGCGCCGTCAATCCTCGCGGCCCACGTTCACCCGCTGTCACATAGACCAGAGCATTCCAGCCCATGCCACCGAGCGCGAACGCAATCGTTGCGATCAGTACCGCCGCGAGTCCTCCGTACAGCATCACAGCCAGGAGGATCATGCCGATCGCCGCGGCCCAGCCGGATTCGACAAGCGTGCGGCTCCGCCGTGAGCCGCCATCGCGGTCGGCCAACCGTCCCCACAAGACGCGCGAAACAGCAGCGCCAACCTGCATCGCGAAGAACACCACACTCGACCAGAAGGCGTTGATTCCCGTGTCGCGCACGGCCGGAGCCAGGTACGACAGCGCCGACTGAAGAACCACGATGTAGAAGACCGCAACGATCAGCAAGCGCGCCATTCCCGGAGATCGCACGATGCGCCCCAGGCCCGCACGCACCGGATGACGCGTCTCTGAGGGCTCGGCGAGCTCGGCCCCGTAGAACGCGAACAGCAGGCCGAAGACCGCGGCCGCACCCGCACAGACGAGAAGCGCCAAGCGAACACCGCCTGCGCCCTCGAGCGCCGGCATCATGAAGGCGCCGACCACGCCGGCGAGAGGTACCCCCATCTGCCGCACACCGAGAGCCCAGCCGCGACGTTCAGCGGGAAACGCGCGAAACACGGCCCCCATGCTGGCGATCGGCACCACCGCCGCACCGAGCCCGGAAACGAAGAGTGCGGGAACGAGCAGCTCGACAGTTGGCGCGGAGGCCGCGGCCAGGAGTCCCACCGTGGCTAGCACGACGCCGACCACCGTCGGGATACGTCCACCCCATCGATCAACGGCTACGCCAACCGCGAGAAGAGCGAGCCCCTGTCCGAGAACATTCGCCGTGAGGACGAGCCCGAGGCCTGCGAGCGAGAGGTCATAGCGCTCCGCCACTTCCGGGCCGATCGCCGGCAGCGCGAACGCGACCAGTGCGGTTGCGGCTTGCGCCACGCTCGCCACCACGAGCACGAGGCGCGGTGAACGCAGTCTGTGCTCCTAGTCGTGACGGGTCGGGCGCCGCGTGCTCACGCGTCACTCTCGACTGCGTCCGTGTCAGACTCAACGGCCCGGTATACGGCCGAGTAGTCGAGCGCGCCGAGGCCCTGCTCGAGTGCCTTCTCATAGAGGGCGGCCGCCGTTACGCCCATCGAGCTTTCAAGTCCGTGAGAGGAGAGAAGTTCCTGAGCCAGCGCGATGTCCTTGACGAGAAGATCAAGCCGAAACATCGGTTCGAAGTTCTTCGACGCGGGGTGCTCCGGGCGAACGCCGGCGAGCGGAAATCGTCGTCGCATCACCGAGGAGTCGCTCGTCGAGTGCGTGAACACTTCGTACGCCTGCTCGGGGTCGACACCCTCACGCTCCAGCACCGCGGAGACTTGC
>JAUXJK010000132.1 GCA_030624785.1 Actinomycetes bacterium | reverse complement strand
GGTCGTGGACATCTGCGTGTCGCTCGGCGGCCAGGGCTTCCCGCACGTCGTGATCGTCAACAACCACTTCGAGCCTGAACACGTACGCACCCTCCACGCCGCAGCCGATGAGCTCAAGGCGACGCATGGCACGACGGTCGGCTACCTCGACTTGACGCGCCGCGAGCGGGCAAAGAGATTGACGCCCGAGTTTCAACGAGGCGAGTCACACGCGGATCGCTACGAGACCTCGCTCGTACTCGCCGCTCGTCCCGGACTCGTGGATCGCGAGACAATGGCCGACCTGCCCAGGGTCGACGTGAACATGGCCGCTGGGATCGCTGACGGGAAGAAAGACTTCCTCGAGATCGGGCTGGAACGAGCCTATGCTGGCTCGCCTGCCGAGGCGAGCGCGGAGGAAGGCGAGGCCATCTTCGAGACGTTGAGCGAGATGCTGGTCGAGGTCATACGAGAGCTCGCGGCTGGGACGGGTGGTCGGGACACGTCTGGCATGTTCGGACGCGTCTGAGTTGCAATCGAAATTGACGAAGCGCTGGTCGCCGCCCACGAGAACCCATCGCCCCCAAAGCTCAGCTAGTCTCGCGCCCATCCCGACCACGACCAGGAGGCATCAACCGTGACCGTCGACGTCGATCCGGTCACCTTCGAGATCATTCGGCACAAGCTCCTGAACGTGATGGACGAGGCGATCATCGCCCTCGAGAACGTCTCTGGATCGCCGATCACCAACGAGGGGCACGACCTGATGGTCTCGCTCTACAAGGCCGACGGCGGCCTGATGGTGGGCGGGGTCGGGTTTCTACACCACCTCACGAGCGCTGCTCAGGCCGTCAAGCACATCATCTCGACGTTCGGTGACGACCCGGGGATCAACAAGGACGACGTGTTCTTCTTCAACGACTCCTACACGGCGGCGCTGCATCCGCCCGACGTCTACCTCATCTCCCCCATCTACTTCGAGGATCGCCTCACCGGCTTCGTCGCCAACTTCGTGCACGTAACCGACATCGGTGCGATCGATCCAGGTGGATTCTCCCCCAACGCACGCGACAACTATCAGGAGGGCTTTCAGACGAAAGGTCTGAAGATCGTTGAGGGCGGCAAAGTGCGACGCGACATCGTCGACACGTTCCTCAACATGGTTCGAGACCCCGGAATGACCGCTCTTGACCTGAAGTCTCAGCTCGCTGCCAATCACGTTGCGAAGGAGCGGATGCGGCGTATCTACGAGGACTACGGCGTTGAGACGGTCGACACGGTTTCAGACGCACTGATCGAACAGTCCGAGCAGCTCGTTCGCGAGCGTCTCAGCGAGCTCCCCGATGGCCGCTGGCAGGCGCGAGAGTATGTCGACATGCCCGGCGGCAGCTGCACGGTTCAGGCTGTCGCGATCAAGGAGGGCGACGAGCTCACGTACGACTTCACAGGGTCGAGCGATCAGGTCGAACTCGGCATCAACTGTTGTTACTGGGCGACCTGGGGCGGCATGTTCGCACCGATCTTCCCGTTGCTTGCCTGGGACGTCACCTGGAACGAAGGCGTCACCCGGCCAATCTCACTGATCGCGCCCGAGGGCACGGTGGTGAACTGCATCCGTCCCGCCCCGATCTCGATCGCGACCGTCGGAACGATCCAGATCGTCAACAACCTCTCGACACTGCTGCTTTCGAAGATGTTCGGCGCCAGCGAGCGCTACAGGGATCGCGCAACCGCTGTCTGGCACGGGAGCCACGCGCATCTTGAAACCCATGGCGTCGACGAGACCGGGGAGTACTACATCGCGCCGCTCACCGACACCTTCGGCGGCGCCGCAGGCGCCCGCGCGTTTCGCGACGGCGTCGACCTCGGTGGTGAGATACCCAACGTGGTCTCGCGTTGGGCCAACGTCGAGAGCCAGGAGCTCAACACGCCACTTGTCTATCTGTATCGTCGCGCCGTTCCGGACTCTGGCGGGCCGGGCAAGTTCCGAGGCGGCGTCTGCCACGAATACGCGTTCACGCCAAACCGCACGGGCGAGAACCCAATGGGACTCACACTGTTCGGCAAGGGCACGCGGGCCCCGATGAGCCTTGGTCTCTTTGGTGGCTATCCGGGCTGCAACGTCGGCTACTCCACCTTCCGCGGTGCCAACATCGCGGAGTTGCCTGGAGAGCTCAGCGAGACACGCGGCCGTGAACGCGAGGACCGCTTCTGGGGCTCGGTCGAGCTCGAGCCTGGGGACGTGCAGTACGTGCGTTTCATGGGAGGAGGCGGCTACGGCGACCCGATCGATCGCGATCCGGACGCGGTGCTCGCCGACGTGGAGCTCGGCCTCGTCACGGCGAAGGCAGCGCTCGAGATCTACGGCGTCGTTCTCGCTACTAACGCTGAGGACGTCGCTGCCGAAGAGACCACGCAGCGGCGACTGGCGATCCGCTCTGAACGTGCCGGGCGAGTCGTCTCGTCTGATTGCGCTGAGCGCCAGGCCGTCGCGCCCAGCGGCCAGCCGCTCGGCGAGTACCTCCAGTTGTCGGCAGATGGCGGGACCGAGTGCACATGGTGCGCAACGGCACTCGCGAACCAGGGAGAGCGCTGGAAGGACCGTTGTGTGTTGAGGCGACGCCCAATCGACGCTGCAGGCCCGAGTCGCGCAGGCGATAGCGAGTTCCTGTTGATCGAGGCCATCTGTCCAACCTGCGGCACCCTGCTCGACACTGATCTCGCGCTCGGCGATGACGCTCCGCTCCACGATGTGATCGCGCTCCAGACATCGTGATGGTGGCATGAGCGTCGCTACGCATACGCCGTTGCGCTACGCGCAGATTCCCGAGCGCTTCAATGTGGCGACCCATTTTCTCGATCGCAATCTCGAGGAAGGTCGTGCGGGCAGCGTCGCGTTGATCTGCGACCCACCGGATACAGAGCCGACCCGCACGACCTACGGCGAGCTCGCCGAGAGAACGAATCGCATCGGCAACGGCCTGCTCGCCCTGGGCGTGAGAGCCGAGGAGCGCGTGCTGCTCGCCCTGGCGGACGGGCCCGACTTCGTCGCAAGCTGGTTCGCGACGCTCAAAGCCGGGGCCGTAGTGGCTGAGGCGTACACGTTCCTTCAAGCCAAGGACTACCTCTACTACGTCAACTACATGCGCGCGGGCGTGGTGATCGTCGACGCGTCGACCCTGCCCAAACTACGTGAGATTCGCCCGCAATGCCCATCGCTGCGCACAGTCGTGGTGGCAGGCCGGGCCGCTGAGCTTCACGACGGAGAGGTATTTCTCGACGAGATCGCCGGCGCGGCCAGCGACCAGCTGGATCCCGCACCAACCTCGCGTGACGACATCGCGCTGTGGAAGTTCACGACAGGATCGACGGGCGCGCCGAAGGCCGCAGTGCATTGTCACCACGACCCGCTGATCTCGTTCGATCACTACGCGCAGGGCGTCCTCGGACTGCAGGCCGACGACACGGTGCTTCCGGTCCCCAAGTTGTTCTTCGGATACGCCAGAGATCTCACGGCGCTGTTCAACTTCGGAGTGGGCGGCAGCGGCCTGATCTTTCCGGACCGAAGTACTCCGGCCCGGATGTTCGAGCTGATTGAACGGCACCGCCCAACAATCCTCGTTCAGGTTCCAACGATGATGCGCGCCATGCTCGAGGAACCGGACGCGCACACACGTGATCTCTCCTCACTGCGCCTCACCGTTTCTTCCGGCGAGGCCCTGCCGCGCGAGCTCCACGAGCGCTGGCTGGACACGTTCGGCACACAGGTGCTGGAGGGCATCGGATCGTCCGAGCTCTACCACATCTACGTGTCGAATCGACCGGGACAGGTACGCACGGGCAGCACTGGCATGGTCGTGCCGGGCTACGCCGCACAGCTTCTCGACATCGACGGGCAGGAGGTCACACTCGGCGAGCCCGGCGAACTTTGGATCGAAGGCGAGAGCGCGGCGCTTCTCTACTGGAATGACCATGAGAAGTCGAAGCAAACCTTCGCCGGCGACCGCGTGCGCACCGGTGATCTCTTCATGCAGGACGCCGACGGCTACCTCGTCTACAGGGGTCGCGCCGACGACCTGCTGAAGGCCGGAGGGATCTGGGTCGCCCCACTCGAGATCGAGACGTGCGTGCGCGAGCACCCAGACGTAAGCGACTGCGCGGTCGTCGGTGTCGAGGTCGACGGTCTCGTTTCCCCCACCGCGTTCATCGTGACCAGCGGCACCGACACCGATCTCGACGCGTCAGCCGTGATCGCTTTCGTCCGTGAGCGGCTTGCGCCGCACAAGGCTCCCCGCGACGTGACGTTCGTCAAGGAGCTTCCGAAGACGGCCTCCGGCAAGGTCGACAAGCAGGCGTTGCGCAGCCGCCACGAAACGGAGGTCGCGTGAGCACTGCCGACCTTGTAGTGGGAATCGACATCGGCGGTACGTGCACCGACTGCGTTGTCATCGACCCGGCCGGCATGTCGTCGCTTGCGAAGACCTTCTCCACGCCGCCCGACTTCTCGGCGGGAATCCTCGACGTACTCGGGCTAGCCGCGGCTCAGCGCGAGTTGAGCCTTGGCGAACTGCTCGCGCGCACGCGACTCTTTCTCCATTCGACGACAGTCGCAGAGAATGCCGTCGTCGACGGCACGCTGGCAACCGCTGCGCTGCTCACCAACCGTGGCTTCGAAGACACGCTCTTCGCAACGCGAGGGGGCTACGGACGCTGGTCAGGCTTGACGGAGGACGAGAAACGCAATCCGATCGACACCGACAAGCTCGCGCCGATCATTCCGCGAACACGGATCCGCGGAATCCGAGAGCGCACAGACGCACGCGGCGCGGTGATCGTCGAGGCCGAGGACGCCGACATCGAGGAGTCGATCCGTGCGCTGGCAACGCCCGATGTCGAGGCCCTCGGAGTCTGCTTGCTCTGGTCGTTTGCTCGCCCCGAGGCGGAGCAGCGCGTTCGCGAGATCGCTGCGCGCGTCGCTCCTGACGTGTTTCTCACGCTCTCGCACGAGATCGCGCCCGTCGTCGGTGAGTACGAGCGCACCTCGACGGTGGCGTTGAACGCCCGTCTTGGCCCCGTGGTCGGCCGCTACCTCAACAATCTTCGAGATCGACTCACCGAAAACGGCTTTGCGGGCAATCTGCTCGTGATGCAGGCCCACGGTGGCCTGCTGCCGCTCAAGGAGGCCGCACAGCGGCCGGTCGGAATGATCGAGTCGGGCCCGGTGAGTGGCCTCGTCGGCTCGCGCGACCTGGGTGAGCGCATCGGGGCAGGAGACATCATCGCCGCCGACATGGGCGGCACCACGTTCAAGGTCGGCGTCGTCCGTGAGGGCCGCATCGAGTACCAACGCGAGTCGATGGTGCTGCGCTACCACTACGCGCTTCCCAAGATGGACGTCGTCTCGCTCGGCCTCGCCGGCGGAAGCATCGTTTCAGTCGACGAGCGAACGCAGACGCCACGCATCGGGCCTCGAAGCGCCGGATCCTTCCCCGGGCCTGTCTGTTACGGACACGGAGGCGACGAGCCGACAGTGACCGACATCGACGCTGTTCTGGGATATCTCGACCCGGACTTCTTCCTCGGCGGCCGCGCTGCGCTCGATATCGATCGCGCCCGCGAGGTCGTGGAGAAGAAGGTGGCGCGCCCGCTAGGACTCCCGCTGATGGAGGCGGCCGCGGCGATGTATCGGCTCGCCAACAGCCTCATCCATGACCTGTTGCATCGCACCACCGTGCAGCGCGGCCTCGATCCGCGCCGCTTCTCACTGTTTTCGCTCGGCGGTACCGCGGGCATGCACGTTGCCGCGTACGGAGGGGAGCTCGGTGTCGAGCAGATCGTCGTCCCCCACTCCGCATCGGTACAGGGCGCCTACGGCCTCGTCACCTCAGATGTTGCGCACGAGGATCAGATCACAAGTCCCCTACGCTGGCCTCCGCGGATCCAGGACGTTGCGTCGATCTTCGACGAGCTCGAGGCACGTGTCGGCGCCCAGCTTGCGGAGGAAGGATTCGTCGACGCAGATGTCGAGCTCACACGCTCCATCGACATGCGCTATCGGCGACAGGTCCACATCATGACCGTTCCCGTTCCCGATGGCTCAGGGCCAATGACGACAGAGCTGCTGGAGGACACAGTCGAACTGTTCGAGCGCCT
>JAUXJK010000352.1 GCA_030624785.1 Actinomycetes bacterium | reverse complement strand
GTAACTGCCAGATCCAGCCGGCGCGTTTCTCGCGCAGCGCGTGGTGGCGCGACATCTGCGAGACGCGCGCCACCATTATCCACTATCTCGGGATCGTTGCACCGGTTCTGATGAACACGCCGCCTGGCGCGTACGACACGGCGCACACTGTGCGCTTCGGATTCGGCGCCGGTATCGAACCGACCCTCCATGCGGCTTTCGAGGAGCGCTTCGGCTTCCCACTGATCGAGGGCTGGGGCATGACAGAGATGTGCAGGATCTTCGCTGATTGCGCGGAGCCGCGAGATGTCGACACCCGCGCCATAGGCGGTCCGAGCCCGGGGCTCGAAGCACGAATCGTTGACGAGAGCGACAAGGAAGTGCCGCGCGACACACCGGGCGAACTCACCATTCGCTACTCGGCGGAGGAGCCACGAAAGGGGGCCTTCTCTGGCTATCTCAACCAGCCGGACGCGACCGAGGAGGCCTGGCGAGGCGGCTGGTTCCACACCGGCGACACAGTGACGCAGGACGCGGAAGGGACGATCTTCTTCGTCGACCGCAAGAAGAACATCATCCGGCGCTCGGGCGAGAACATCTCCGCAGCTGAAGTCGAGGCCTGCCTACTCGGTCACGATGCGGTGGGCCAGGCGGCGGTTCTCGCCGTTGAGGACGATGTCCGCGACGAGGAGGTCTACGCGTGCGTGGTGGCGGCCGCAGGAGCTGCGCCCGGGCGAGCTCTTGCCGATGAGGTGTTCACCTACTGCTTCGATCGCATCGCCCACTACAAGGCACCGGGCTGGCTCCTGTTCGTCGACGACCTGCCGGTCACCGGCACCCAGAAGGTGCAGAAAGACAAGCTGTTCGGCGAGGAGGACGACCCCACGAGCTTGAGCGGCGTCTTCGACTTCAGAGACAGGAAGCGGAAGCGACCGTAGCCGCACTCAGCGCTGGGCGTGCTGGAGCACCTGGTGCACGAGTTGCACGGCCATTGCGCCGTCTCCGACGGCCGAGGCGACGCGTTTGACTGCGCCACTGCGGATATCGCCCGCAGCGAGCAGCCCAGACATGCTCGTCTCGAGGAAGTAGGGAGTGCGGTCAAGGGGCCAACGATCCGCAAACCCGGGCTCATTCATGAGTGCTGGCCCGGTCAGCATGAAACCTTTGTCGTCGCGGCGGATGCCCGGCGCGTAGTCGCCGTGCGGTTGACCGCCAATCAGGACGAAGAGTGCGTCCAGATCCAGCTGCGTCTCCGCCTCTGAGGCGCGGCTACGAATCGTGATCCTCTCGAGTTGATCTTCGCCCTCCGCGAGCGTGACCTCGGAGCCCAGGTAGATGTCGATGTTCGTGGTGGTCTCCAGCCGCTCGACGAGATAGTGGGACATGCCTTTAGCGAGCGAGTCGGCGCGAACGACGACGGCGACGCCTCGGGCCAGGCGAGCGAGATTGAGGGCTGCTTGACCGGCCGAATTGCCACCACCCACGACGGAAACGTCGCAGCCCTCGTAGAAGCGTTCTTCGCCGGGTGCTGCTCCGTAGTAGACGCCCTTGCCGACGAGTTCATTTGCGCCGACGGCCTCAAGCCTGCGATACGCGACGCCGGTGGCCATGACTGCGGAGCGCGTCTCGAGCGTGCTCCCGTCTGTCAGCTCGAGCGGCACTGGCCCGAGGGGGGTGTGATGGGCGTCCGCTACCGAGTTCGCGACGATGAGTTCGGCACCGAGCCGTTGGGCCTGAAGGATCGCACGCTCCGTTAGTTCGGCGCCGCCGATACCGTCGGGAAAACCCAGGTAGTTCTCGATCCGTGAGCTCGTTCCGGCCTGCCCGCCGAGCGCGTCTCGTTCGATCAGGAGCGTGCGTAGCCCCTCGGACGCCCCGTAGACGGCCGCGGTGAGCCCGGCCGGTCCACCTCCAATGATCGTGAGGTCGTAGATGTCATGCTCGGGTTTCGTGTGTAGGCCCACGCGGTTCGCGACATCAAGGCGCGTCGGAGCCTCCAGGACTGTTCCATCAGGAAACACACACACGGGCAGGACGGCCTCGTCGGGTTTCGCGATACCGAGGTAGCGGACGAGTGGGTCGTTGTCGATATCGAGCCACAGGTAGTTGACGCCGTTGCGCGTCAGAAAGTCGCGCAGATTGACCGATGACGGCGACGCGATCCTGCCGAGGATGCGCAGATGGCTCGACGGCGCGAGGGGGTCGACGCTCACGGGCCTGAATTCGCGATCGAGATTGACATCGTTCCTGGGTGGTCACGGTACAGTCTCTCGACAACCCAAAGAGGGAGTCGAGCCATGAGCCTGAACGACATTGACACCGTCCAGCGCGCCCTGGCGACAGCACGCGAGACGATCACCGTGCGGCGCGTCTTCGGGGAAGCCTACGAGCGAAATGGCGTCAGCGTTATTCCCGCGGCACGGATCGCGGGTGGTGGCGGTGGGAGCGCCGTCCCAGGAGACGATCCAGACGCGTCACAGGGCAAGGGTTCAGCGGGCGGGTTTGGTGTCCGTGCTCAGCCGGCTGGCGTATTCGTGATCGACGGGACCAGTGTTCGGTGGCGTCCCGCGGTCGATGTCAGTCGACTCAGCTTCGCCCTGATACTGCTTGCCGCCTGGGGCGTGCTGGTCTGGGGCGCAGTGCAGAAGACCCGTCTCGGCGACGGGCGACGTTCCTAGTTCCTAGAAGGACGCGCGAGCGGGTCGCTCTCGTCGTCGGCTTGTACCAGGGCGCCGAATCTACTCCAGGCCTTCCCCATTCGGGTCGTCGATAAGGCAGCGCCACGTGCCGTCGGTTTGCTTGCGGACGACCTCGACGCTGTGAAATGAAGTCGTCACCGGATT